>DAOVPS010000110.1:0-11039 GCA_030629105.1 Candidatus Heimdallarchaeota archaeon | reverse complement strand
TGTGGAAAATCGGACCCCGGTCAAGGAGCTCCTTGCTGGATGGGTGGAAGTCAAGTTAGAATGAGAAATATTCGTCTTGGAGGAGAATAAGATGACTAATAATTTTACAGAAAAAGCATTAGAAATAGCACAGAAAGAAGGAGCAACAGAAGTTATTGCTCGATTAGTCGAAGGGCCAAATTATCAGATTCGATTCTCGAATTCCAACATTGATATTTCTAAACAATGGGATCAAAGCATGTTAGAAGTCTTCATTGCGATTGGCAAACAAATAACTCAAGTAGACATCCAAGATCCTACAATTCCAAAAATAGAGCAAATTGTTAAGCAAGCTACCAATTTTGCTAAAAGAATGCCTGAAAGTCAGCTTTATGCTACAATGGAATCTAAGAAGCATTCCTACAAAGCAATTGATGGTTTATATGATAAAACCATTGAGACTTTTCCTGAGAAAGCTCCTGAGATGGTTAATGTTGCTATACAAAAAGCACTGGAAGTTGGCGCAAAAAGAGTTGCTGGTGTGCTTTATTATGGAAATACAAGATCTGAGTTACTAACAAGTTACGGAAATACTGGATCCTACGATTCATCATTTTATAGAATGACAATACGTTCTTTCGTTGATTTTGAAAGCAGTGGACAAGACGTTGTTGTTGGACGAAACATGTCTGATATCGAAAAGAAACTTTCAGAAGCAGGCGAAAATGCTGGAAAACTCGCTAAAATGGCTGTTGGAGGAAAACAAGGCAAAGCAGGAAAATACGATTTGATTCTTAGTCCAACTGTTGGTGGTAATCTCTTTGGACAAATAACTGATGGAGCTAATCCCTTAATGCTCTTATTAAACATGAGTCCATTAGGAGACCACATTGGTGAGCAAATAACTCCTGAGAATTTCCATGTGGTAGATGATCCACATATAAGCGAAGGTTTGGGAAGTAAACCATTTGATGTGGAAGGAACTCCAACAAGTAAAACACCTATTATTCAAAATGGTGTTTTAGTGGGCTTAATCCACAACACAACTAGCGGAATAATGATGCAAGCTGAGAGCACCGGGAATTCTAATCTCACGAGTTTCTTTGGTTCTGGTTCTAAGTTTCTCGCACCTGAACCAACTAACATGGTCTACAGTACAGGTGATTATTCCCTCGATGAAATCATTGCGGAATCCAAGAAACCAACGATCTATGTTACTAGCAACTGGTATACTCGCTACACAAATATGATTGAAGGAGAATTCTCAACTATCCCTCGAGACGGAATGTTTCTCATTGAGGATGGAGAAATTAAGAAACCTCTTAGAAAGCTTCGAATCTCAGAGAATCTTCTCAAAATGAGCAAAAGAATTGAAGCAGTAGGTAAAGACCGAAAACAAATTCAATGGTGGGAAGTTTATACTCCAACATTTATTCCTACGATAAAAATCGCTGATTGCAATATCACTGCAGCCACACAATAAATAAGAAGTATCTCTTGAACTCATATTAGAGTTTGAGAGAAAATTCCTTTTTTCTTTTTAATTTCTACTCTTCATTTAAATAAATGGTCTACATAAAGTTCATATAGATGAAAGAATTGATATGATTTTTTATGACGAAAAGAAGATGAGTGTATGTCGAAAAAAACCAAATTTGTGTTTATCGTTGGTGGAGTCATGTCCGGAATTGGGAAAGGGATTGTGACATCCAGTATAGGGAAAAATATTCAGATTCGTAAAGGATCGATTGACCTCATTAAAATTGATCCCTACCTAAACATCGATGCGGGTACCATGAACCCAATACAACATGGTGAAGTATTTGTAACAGATGATGGGGGAGAAATAGATGTTGATTTTGGTCATTACGCTAGAATTCTAGGACTAAATATGAAGAAAAGCCAGAATATTACTACTGGTAAAGTTTATCGAGAGGTTATTAGAAAAGAACGTGCCGGTGATTACCTCGGGCAAACTGTACAAGTTATTCCCCATATTACAAATGAAATTAAGAAAAGGATTCGAGCGGTTGTGGAATTAAGAAATCCTGATGTTTTACTAATTGAAGTTGGTGGGACAGTTGGGGATATGGAATCTCAACCTTTTCTAGAAGCTATTCGGCAAATGATCATGGAGGAAAACAAAGAAGACACCTTGCTAGTTCACACAACATTTGTGCCAGTTCCAGCACATCTTGGTGAACCAAAAACAAAACCAACTCAACATTCAGTAAAAGAGCTTAGAAGCATAGGTTTGAATCCAACAATCATAGTTTGTAGAAGTCACAAAGTTTTAGATGATCAAATACAAGAAAAAGTAGCTTTATTCTGTAATGTACCAAAAGAAGCTGTTTTTACTTTACCGGATTTAGATACTGTATATTCAGCTCCATATTTGCTTGATCAACAAGGATTTGGTGAACTAGTAATAAAAGAACTTGATTTAAAAGTCGAAAAAGTTGATTGGAAAGAATGGAATGAGTTAACAGACCGTTATGAAAATCCAGAAGATTGTGTGAAAATTGCAATGGGCGGGAAATATACAACGATAGTTGATTCATATATATCTGTAAATGAGGCTTTGAAGCATGCAGCTGCCTTTTTCAGATATGGAGTTAAAATCGATTGGATAGATACTGAAGAAATTGAGCAGGACAAAAACAAAGTTAAAGTAATGAATGAATATGATGGTTTATTAGTCCCTGGTGGGTTCGGTTACAGAGGTACCGAAGGAAAAATCACGATGATCTGTCATGCACGTGAGAATAATATTCCTTTCTTAGGATTGTGTTTTGGATTTCAATTAGCTACTGTAGAATTTTCAAGAAATGTAGTTGGTGTTAAAAATGCTTCTAGTTATGAATTCACAATGAATGGTGAAGTAAAATCCAAGAATTTAGTTATTGATCTTTTACCAGAACAAAAAGGAGTTACAAATTTAGGGGGAACTATGAGATTAGGTGGTTTGAAAGTACTAATTAAGAAGGGGACAAACACCCATAGACTTTACAAAAAGGATCTAATTGTAGAAAGGCATAGACATAGATTCGAAGTGAATCCGGATTTCATAGAGCGAATTGAGAAAAAAGGTCTCGTTTTTGCGGGTACATCTGAAGATGGGCGAAGAATGGAGATTTTTGAGTTACCAGGACATAGATTCTTCCAAGCATCACAATTTCATCCTGAATTCACCTCACTCCCATGGAACCCAAATCCCTTATTCAGAGGCTTCATAGAAGCAGCAATAGAAAGGAAGAAGGAAAGACTCAAAACCTAGTACCATTTGAAAAATAGAATAGAAAATTACAAAAAGAAATTGGGAAAATTATATCTTGAAAATTACTGTACCAACTTTTGTACTGCAAATCTTTCGAACACCATGCATTCCCGGTTCATAACGGGACACCAAAAGTTTTGCATTTTCAAGAATTTTTATTTGTGCACTAACATTTGCTTCTGTTTGATTTAATAAACCCGCAATACGGCTTACGTCAATATCCTTTTCAGAGGTCAGCCTAAGAATTCGCACCCGTGTTTTGGATGAAAGGGCTTTTGCGACTAGGTTGATATCGTCACTCTCTACATCTAAAGTTTCTTTTGACATGTCAATACCTCTTCCAATATGAAGTTCGGAGTACTACTACACTTAATACAATAAATAAAAGTTTCTGTGAATTTTTTAATGATTGTTTTATGAAAAACAAGTGTTGAATGATATAAAACCTTTTTTATTAAAGGCGAGGAAGAACAAATTACTTAAAACAATGGATGGATTTAGTTCATAAATAGATAATTTGATTTAAAGAAAACATTCAGTAAAATATGTGATGATTCGATGTCAAAAGCAGCTGAGTATCTACTTGAATTAGAGAAGAATGATTTCCGGTTATTAACAGCTGTAGAAGTGGGTATGCGGACAGCTGAATATGTTTCAGTGGATTCTATGGTTGAATTTAGCAAGCTCACACCCGATCAAGTCAATAGAAGATTGGATAATCTTCATTACAAGAATCTTCTTTTCCGTTGGAAAGGGCAATTTACAGGTTATCAATTGACACATCACGGTTATGATGTTCTAGCATTTCGAGCATTATCAGAAAGAGATACAATTATTGCAATAGGTAGAGAATTAGGAAAAGGAAAAAAATCCGATGTTTTTCTTGCTTTTGATGAAGAACAAAAGACTTTGGTTGCAAAAATCCATCGAGTTGGTCGACCCAGTTTTCAAAGAAGTAAAAAACTTAGAGGATATCTTGGTTCAAAAGGGCACATTAATTGGTTATATAAGTCAAGATTATCAGCAGAAAGAGAACTACTTGGAATAAAAATCGCCAACAAAATAAAACTAAAAGCTCCGAAAGCTATTGATGGTAACCGGCACATAGTAATTATGGAGTTTTTCGAAGGTACAGAACTAGTGAATATTGGATTGAAAAATCCTTTGAAAATTTTTAATGGAATAATTTCCGAAATTAGAAAGTTATTTGTTAAAGGAAAAATTATTCATGGAGATCTTTCGGAATATAATGTCTTAATCACTCCAAAAGAAGATTTTCTGATAATTGATTTTCCACAATACGAATCTGCTGAACATGTTAATGCTGGGGAATTACTTTTTCGAGACATAAATAACATTTGCAAGTATTTTAAACGAAAATTCAAAGTGGAATCTGACCCACAAATTATCTTCGAAGTTATTGTAGAAGAATACGAAAAACAGAAGCTCTGATTCATTTGTTTTACTTTTTACAGAAAAAACTTTTGTAAGACCGTGTATTAACACCATTGGTAAATGAAAAAATAAAGGTGCCATAGATGGGTTGGTTTTTTGGTCAAGTAATAAATGAAATATTTCAGAGTGTTTTCCCTGATTGGCTTATAACAATTTTTCAAGGAATTACATTCTTAGGAGATGCTATAGTCTACATTGTTATCTTAGCGGTAGGATTCTGGATTTACAAAAAGAAAGAAGCAACAATAGCAATGTATATCTTGTTAACATCTGTCTTTCTGAATTTCTTCTTAAAAACCTTAATTCAGAAACCCAGACCTACAAATAATATTCGGATCCCCGATGATATAGAGGGGTACAGTACTCCTTCTGGTCATGCTCAAAATTCAACTGCGGTATATGGTTGGATTATGCTTTACTTTAGGAAAATCTGGTTATATATTGTAACCCCAATTTTGGTTTTGTTGATTTGTCTTTCACGAATCGTTTTAGGGGTTCATTATATTGGCGATGTTATAATTGGATTTCTCGTTGGTGCGGCGATATTAGCTGCATTATATTTCATAGTGCCATATATTCTTAGGATAATTGAAAGTTGGTCTGATAGAATGAAGATTATTGTAGGCGAATTATATGGTATTGCTGTTTTCATCGTAACCTTTACTCAAGGATTATTTGGTAATTGGGATCCAAATCACCCCACAAATATGGTCATAGAAGATAATACTGCTCATATAGTCTCAGCGTTAATGTTCATACCAATTTTAGTTTGGGTAGAAGCAAAATTTGTCAAGATGAAAAATGACAATATTACTTGGTTATCCAAACTTCTACGAGTAATTGTTGGATTAGTCATTTTACTTGGTACTTACTTTGGTTTTTCAGTGCTATTCAAACTAATTGATACCACAGGATTAGCATTTATGGCTAGGTATTCAGTTGATTATCTAATTAGGTTTATCCGGTATTCGATACTTATTGTCATAGCAGTCTTATTAATGCCACTATTGTTTGCTCGAGTGAAAATATTCTCTAAAGAAAAAGAAGCTATAGTAAAAACTAAGAGAACAAAAAAAGGTGCTAAGGCATAGATTTGTCTTTCGCTTTTTTTCTCTCTATTATTTCATCAATTTCATCATATGATGTGCCTAATGCATAATCTAAAATTTCAGAAAAAAGAATATAGGTAAATACCTATCTGAGTACTCACTTTGATGTACGGTATAATTCATACTACAGTTACCGCAACCCATTACTAATGCATCAACTTGATGATTAAACAATGAATTAATTCTTTTTTTAGCTATTTCATATGCTAATTCTTCATCATATAGCAGCATAGAAGAACCACAACAAAATGATTCAAATGGATATTTGATTGCAGTTACTGATGTAATGGATAATAGATCTCTTAACAAATCAGTACCTCTTGAAGAAGAAGGGGAGTATTTTGCAGGTCGTATAACTTGACAAGGTACTTGTGTTGCAATTTTTAGGAATCGCAAGTTCTGTATTTGTTTAGGATTTCTCAAAGATTCTATTCTTGTCTGGATTTGTTTCTTTAAAAGAAATTCAGAGAGATGCTCAATTATTATATCTCCAGAGTAAACTAGTGAAACTTTTGCCAAGTATTTGTTCACAAGTTTGAGCTTTTCTTTATCTTCTGAAAGAATTTGATTTCCTCTTCTTAAATTTCCAGAGCACCCACCACAGAGACTAATGATTTTATTGTAGCCATATTTTTCCGCTATTGCTAGATTATAAGCAGTAATAGTTAACCATAGGTCTTCTGATTGAGATTCAGTCATAATTGATCCGCAACACGAAAAAGGCAGATCTCTATATTTTACACTTAATTTATCCAGCAATCGTCTTGCAGACAATTCATAATTTGGAACTCTATAAGGAATTAAACATCCTAAGAAAAATGCTACTTCATTCTTCTCTTTTTTATTGAAATCTGAGTTCATATCAAAATCTATCTTTGATTGATTTTCAGTCAATTCCTCTAAAACAACTTTTAATAGAAAATTGAAGGACTTCAGCTCTGGCAAAGGTAATAATGGCAAACCATAATCAAGCCTAAAATCTCGTATTTGTTGATTTAAGTCAAATAGAAAACCATATTTTCTTAATTTTTGGAGAGGCTCGGTCATTCTTTGTGAACGCTGGTCATGAATTCTTCTCTGATCAATTGCATATTGTCTTGGAGAAGAATCAGGACAAATATCTTCACAATAAAAACATGAAGTGCAAAACCACTTATCTCCCTCATCTCGAGTTATTGGAATAGCTCCTTCACCTTTATCAGCTACTGTGACAGGGCATGCTTTGCATTTGTAAAGATCATTGCATTCTTTGTATGGCATAATCATCAATGATTATTTTTAATGACCCTACATGTATATTAATTTCTGTTTCTAAGTAAAAACAATGACTCAAAAAACTTGACTTTATTAAAAAGAATTAAAGCTTATCAAGTTCGATTTCCGATGAAAGTATTTGGTTTAATTCATTACATAATTCTAAATTTATAGCATTCTCAGCATCAGATAAGTAGAGTGTTAAGCATTCTTTCACAGTATCAATTTCAGGCAAATAAGTTTTCCCAAAAGTTATGGCGGCTGTTAATTGCTCCCCTCCCTCATGTACGTAGGCATTTTCACCAATTTTTACATAACCAGCCGTACGTAGTAATTTTTCGAAAAGCGTTTCAAATTTCTTTGGTTTTGAAACAAAGCAAGTGATAATCATTGGAAATCTAATGGTGCTCAATTTCACTTCACTATCCAATAAACAGTCATATTTTAATAGGATTTTTTGGATTAAAATGTTTTCTAGGGAAAATTGTGTGATTCATAAGAAAAAGGTTAATGGATATCCAAAAGATAAAAAGATAAGAAGCATATTTTCCATTAATGGATTGAGATATTTGGTGTAAAAATATGAAGCAAATCCAAGTTACTGTTCCAGCTGGAGAAGGAAATGAACTAGTGAAAAGTCTAGATGAAGTTGTTTCTCCATCTCAAATCACACATGTTAAAGGCAGCGATTTTAGTTTAATTCTTATTACTGTAACACCAAATAGAACGGGTTTTGTAATGGATCATTTAATAGACTTAGGAATTGGAAGAGTGAAGGGAAGAATATCTATCACAGATGTCGATGCAACAATTCCTAGAATTAGGGGCAGAAAACAAGATCGATCTCTCAGAAGAATATCGATAGAAGAACTAGAACAAAATGTTTCATCGTTAACTAAGCTAAATTTCAATTACATTTCCATGACTATTTTGTCCTCAATACTTGCTGCATTGGGTTTAGTAGGTGATGATAATGTGACGTTAATTGCTTCTATGATTATTGCCCCATTAATGGGACCATTTGTAGCATTAGCTTTTGGAGCAGTTACTTCAAACCAAAAAATCCTCCGGGAAGGAATCATTGCTCAGAGCGTTGGTATTCTAATTACTATATTAATTGGTTTAATAATTGGTTCATTTTACAGATTTACTTTGAATGAACCTAGTGCTTTTATCATTGCCCGAGGTGAACCAAATATCGTAAATCTTGTTATAGCCATTGCTTCGGGATTAACTGCGGGTATATGTTTTGTTAGCGGAACTTCTCTAGCCTTAGTGGGTGTTGCTGCAGCAGCTGCTCTTTTACCTGTTTCTGTCAATATTGGAATAGCTCTTGTTTTAGCTGAATGGCAAATTGCTTTAGGAAGTTCAGTATTATTCATTACTAACGTAATATGCGTAATTCTTGGTTGTATGATTGTTTTTTGGATAAGAAAAGTTGAACCACCTCAAGAAGTGAAAAATATCAAAGCAAGAAGAACAATACGAAATCAGATAATAGCATTTGTTTTAGTTCTGTTAGTAGTGGCATTTCCAATTGTCCAAACTTCTGTGCAAATCATACGGAAATGGCGTTATCAAACATTTGCAAATGAAGCCATAAATGACTATATCCGACCTCTGGATGGTGTTGTTTATCCACCAGAAGTTGTTGATGTTATAATAGGTGGAGGAATTATTGGTGGTTATACAGTAGATATTGTAATCCGTATATTATCAACAAAAGAACTACCTAATTCAACGAAGACCACTCTGGAAATCGCAATTGAAGGAAGAGCTAATCATGACATACGGAATCTGAAACTCGAAGTAGTATTAATTCAAGGTTTTGACACAAGTATGGCTCCACAATACGTTTTACCATACAATTATGTACCGCTGCAAAATTTGTTTAAGCTGGTTAGCTAATTAAGAAAAATAATTTAGCCCTATGAAACACCTTCAACAGAAAGATTGTACCGTTTAAATAATACAGCAATTTCTTCAAGTTCAGTGACAGTTTCAGAAGTCAGTTTCTTCTTATACAAATGGGAGTTTAAATTAGCTGCAGAACGATTAATTTCATGCTTCCTCCAAACGGACATCTCAGGATCTGCTAAGATAGTATAAAGTTTTTTCTTTTTCTTATCAGCAATTAAGAAAACATCTCGATGCATAATTTCCTTGCCAATCAATTCCTTAATTACACCTTTATCAGTGACTGTGAAAACTCTTGGAAGGACCCCTTGGAAAAGCATATCCATCTTTCGGTAAACATTGCTGAGGTTATTAGGGTGTAAATCTTTGTCATAATTAATGTCTCGAGAGATAATGCTGAAGTATGGTTCAATTAATCCATAGGAATCCAAAATCAACCTAGTATGTTCGACATTGTAAATTAGAAATAAAACACAAAAACGACCGAAGGTTCTAATTCTATGATCGGTGGAATCTTCCGATTTAACAAGGAATGATATTGCGAGTGCTTTTAGGGTGGCTCTATCTTTAATCGGGAAAGGACCAAATTGTTGTATAATCGATCTCCTTTCTTCATCATCATTTATATCCTCAATAGCATCAAGAGGATTATCTAATCCAATGACTGTCATGCCTTTTATTGCTAAAATCATTGCTTCATCATCAGCTAATTCTGTGTTATTAAAAACAGTATTAGGACCACTATCAGCAAAGGATGAAACTATAATACCAACTAGTTTTGGATCGTACTGCCCATCTATATCCATTTTTCCGATACTCCGATGATTTAAGATTCAAGAACCGACGCGCATCGCTCTAATAATATTACCTATTCTGTAGCTAGGGTTTATATTCCTTTTCAATGGCACATAAATGAGAATTCTTGAAAAGACATCAAAATTCGATTATTTCTACGTTTTTACTTGAAAAAATCCCTTGTTTGGAATTGCCACAACAATAATTCTTTAAATTTGATTAACAGAATATAATGAAGGCAAGAAGCAATCTCTCAGGAGTTTCTGTTGATTGCTAAAACCCATTCAATTATGTGAATAATGATTAATTAATTAATTAATTATTAGAAAATTGAGAAATACGGATGGTTGTTAAAGAATGAAAATGATCCTAAAAAGAAAGAAAGCAGTCTCACCAGTTATAGCAACAATTCTATTAATTGCACTAACTGTCACTGCAGCAGCAATCGTATATTTTGTAGTTGTACCATTATTACAGTCTAATCCTGAACTAGTACCCACAGAATATGGGAAAGTTTCTGGAACTGACAATAAATACGAGGTAACAATTGTGAACAATGGTGGCGCAGACGCAAACCTAGTAGGTTTAACCGCTTTTACATTTACAAATACAACAGATGACTACAATCCAACACATGTCTATTATTCAATATCAACGGAAATTACAACGTGGCCATATCTTGTTGCACAAGGTGAAACAGTGACACTCATCTTTGAGATGCCGGGTGCTTTCACAAGTGGCAGTCAATATACATTTACAATTGCATATGATGATGGTAAATCATTCGATTTCACATTTACCTATTAAGAATGATTTATTCATTCTTTTCTTCTTTTTCTTTTTAATGAATTACAAGGTGGGATAAGAAAAATGGATAAAAGAGGAGTATTAGTTATCATAATTTCAATTATTTTTGTTGGTTTAACTTTAGGAGGAGGTTTAACTTATTTCTTATATGTACCACGTTGTCCTTGTAATCCTGAACTAAATTATACATCATATTCACACCCAAATAATTCAACCAATCATTTTAGTATCAATGTTATAAACTATGGTGCGGTTGATTGCCGTAATTAGAAATATAACTGCGTTTAGGTTTACTAATTCAAGTGATACTTACTATTCAATCAAAGCATTTTGTAATGGAACAGAAATATCTTTCCCTTTTACAATAGAACAAGAAAATGAAGTTAATATAACACTCGAACTAAATTGGCATTTCACTGTTGGTTCACAATATATTTTTACCCTTG
>DAOVPS010000036.1:0-19272 GCA_030629105.1 Candidatus Heimdallarchaeota archaeon | reverse complement strand
GTTCCAATGATCTCAATTACGAAATATTTCCTCATACCAAATGAAAATGGAACCTTAGAGAAACGAATTAAAATAGAACAATTTAACACCGATATAGCTACAGTAATCATTGAGTTAAATATTACAAATTTAGGAATTGTAACAGCTTACAATCTTACAATAATTGAGCAAGTTTACAATGATTGGGTTTTTGAAACTGAAGGCGTTAATCCTTGGTTTAATTACAGTTTAAGTCAAGGGGAATCAGCAATCTACAGATATAATATTACTGCTAAACTTCTTGGTTCATACAAAATTGAACCTACTGAAATAAATTATGAATTCCAGAATCAAGAAACACTTCTTTGGGAAAAAGAATATTACATTTATTCCAACACGCTTGAAATAACGATTAAGATCGATACTCCAATAATTAGTAAATCCTTAGAGTGGTGGATAACATTTGGCATTAGTTTTGGTATCCTACTATTAGCGGTAATTCCTACAATCGTTACATTTGTTATTTATCGCAACAGAAGGAAAACACAAAAGGGTACTTAAAACCCTTTTTCAATTATTTTCTTGAAGTTTATTGCAAATATTAATTAAAGTTAATGGAAGTAGTAATTTTATAATAAATCATTTAAACTATAATTGAGTGATGTAAAATATGCATAAAGAGAAACGATTACGAATATTCCATGATGCAACAGCCATTGAAGGTGAGCTGTTAATTCATACGAATTTAAAAGATGAATTGGAAATTAAAACTAAAGCAGAAATTGTGGTTGCAAAGAGGAGATTTGTTTTTAAAATTAAAGCTTTGAAAACTGTTGAAGAATACAAAATCTTTGGAAATCCAGAGGATCTCCTAAGCAAAGGTATTCAAGATAATTCAATAGCGACAATACGAGCTCCTATTGAATAATCAACAATCTCAAAACTGCTAAAATTATTTTCAAAAACATTCTTAGCAGTTTTTTTTTATTTAAACAATCTTTCAGTTAGAAGAGTTAATTGTTCTATGCCTCTTATTTCCTGTGGAACCATAGGTATTTCCACTAAATCATATTTCCCGAAATACTGCTTTAAAGTCATCATTATTTTTTCTTGAACCTTATACCTTTGCGCACAAAATGGACAATCTTTGCTTGGGGGAATTAATTGATTGATAATGAGGTGTTCAACAGGTATACTGTATTCCCTTAATGTGGTGATCAATCTTTCAGTTTCATATAAGGCCATTAATGTAGGAATTGTTACCGGAATAAATTCTGTTTTAGCATCGTCCGCTAATTCTACTCGTGCTTTTGTTATGATTTTCTTTAGAGATTCCAGAGTTTCGAGTGAATTGTCTTCAGCATCAGATCCTCCACCAAACATTCCTTTTAAGCTTTTGAAGAAACCACCAAAACGCATTCTCATTTTAATAATTCTACCAACGAAACTATCAAGGTAATCTGGCAGAGAAAGAAATCTCAGTGTATGACCGGTTGGGGCGGTATCAAATACTACAACATCATATTCGCTACTCTCAATTAATTCAAGTAATTTACCAAAAGCAAAAGCTTCATCTGAACCTGGTGGGACTGAACCACTACCCATTAGGTCTGCGCCCATTCCTAAAGCATCTTGTATATTGAAACCAGGTATAGAGGGTCCTTCGGATTTTGGAGCATCAGGCAATTCATCATCAAATTCTATTTCTTCGGCACCAGGAAATCCAGGCAAGCCTGCATCAGTCATACTTGGCATTCCCATTGCACTCATTTGCTGAAACTGTTCTAAACCCTTTTCCGCTTCTAACTCCATTCCATATAAAGTCCCTTTTACACTCTCAATTAAGACTGGTTCTCCTCCTGAGAGATCAAGATCAAAACAATCTGAAAGCGAATGAGCAGGATCGGTACTAACTACTAATACTCTCTCAAAATGCTTCGTCAATTCAATAGCAATTGCTGAAGCAGAAATGGTTTTTCCAACTCCACCTTTTCCGCCTAAGAAGAGATACCTTAAGTTTTTTTTCGCTAAAATTTCTTTAAGAGACATTAGTAATCACCCGTTATTTCTGTGTCACTCAATTAGGAAGTCCTTTTTAATTTTTGTTTTATATTTACATTTCCTATCTACTTGTTTCTTTTAGTAAAATAGGTAGAAATATAACTCAAAAGACATTACAACTATATGCTTTGGTGAAATGGAAATGGAAGAATCCAAGATTATATCAGAGGAAATTGTGGAGAGAAAAGATCCGGAAATAGATGATTCCGAATCTAAAAAATTTCAATGGACAAAGGATAAAATTGTTTTAGCTATTATTTTCTCGATTATAATCTTAGCATCTATAGCATTACTAATTGTAATAATTGTGGATAAGGAATTTCTGTTCTTAACAGTCAGAGACTGGTTTATAGCACCAATTATTGGAATACATGTAGCTTGGCAAGTGCTTCTGTTTCTCGCATTAATGATTTTACAAAGTCTATTCGCACCAATACCTTCTGAATTAATACTCCTATCAGGAGGAATGATATTTGGTTGGGTATGGGGATCTGTAATAGGTGTTGCAGGTTCAATGGTTAGCTCAGTCATTACATTCTATATCTCTAAAAGAGGTGGTAGAGCTATTATTGATGCCACAGGAGAAAAAATAGGCATCTTGAAGAGATCGATTTTGGTTTTTGATATCTGGATTAAAAGATGGGGACTTTGGGCGATTTTAGTTGGAAGAGCTGTTCCAGTAATAATGTTTGATCCAATTAGTTATGCTGCAGGACTTGCGAATGTGAAAGATTGGCAGTATTTTTTAGCTACTTTTATTGGTTCTATTCCAAGGTCAATATTCTACGTGTTTTTAGGTCAACAACTACTTGCAGGGAACCCAATTGAGTACATACTAAATTTAACACCAGCAGAAGTAGATAATGTTGCTGGCAAATTTAACACATATTTCTTCATTATTTTCGGCATTCTAGTTTTCATGTTCCTACTATCAAATGTAATTTATTATCTGTTAAAAAGAAAACAAGCAAAAGAAGCTAATGAATTACCTGAAACAAAAGAAGATAACAATACAGAGGAAGAGACTATCTCTCAAGATGACTTGAAAGAATCGATTAAAGAAGATACGAGTTAGAAAAATAATCTATTATTGGGAAAAATTAAAATGAAATAGGATTGTTTTTATCAATCATCAGTCCAATATGTAATTATTAGATTAAATTAAATGTGGAATTAGTTTGAGTCAAATAAGAGAAAAAGTTCAGGACATCATTAGGAATTTTGATAATGAATCCAGTTTCACAATACTCGCAACTGCTGCAATGATACCTTTCCTAGAAGAGCCTTTGAATCGAGCTCGCTTTTTCGAATATGACAAAAAATTAGAATTGTATTTTGATTCCAAAGATTTGAATCGGTTTAGTCGAGTGAAAGAACTTTCTGAAAAAATCGCAAAACGAATTAATGTCCAAAAAATTTCTGGATTTGAAAGATTTCTCAAAGGTTTTAGTGAAAAAGGAATTATGGTTCGGGAAAAAGAAGGACCAACTGAAGGCATGGCCTGGAAAGGTTTTGGCGGAGTTCATTCACATTATGATTTAACACCATTAGGGGTAGCGTTGTTAATATTTCAAACAACACTAAGATGCCCAGCTGTTAATTTTAGAAAACTAGAATTTTCAGAGGATTGGGATGCATTCTTTAAACAAGAAATGTTTCTAATTTCACTAGGAATTTCTACAAAAAAGTTCAAAGTTAAATATCGAGACAATTGCTTTTATGCAAAAAGAGTAGAAGCTAGTTATATCACTCAATTGATTTTCGAGTTTATTGCTGGTGCCCCTAAGAAAATCACTTTAGAAGACGTTCGAGCTTTCATTTTCGATAAAGCTGGTGAAATACATTTAGGTGAAATCCCCGGAGCGCTTGAAAGGCTTCAACCATTGCTTAAAATTTCAGGAGAGACTATTAGTTTGAATGGTCGTGGGAGACACGCTAGCTGTGGTTATGCTAATGTTATCATTGAAGCGGCATTATTATTAGAAGATACAGAAATAATTCATTATATGATTACCGCGAAGAATTT
Organism: Candidatus Heimdallarchaeota archaeon; assembly: GCA_030629105.1. Taxonomy (GTDB): domain Archaea; phylum Asgardarchaeota; class Heimdallarchaeia; order JABLTI01; family JABLTI01; genus JABLTI01. The sequence goes on along the minus strand of DAOVPS010000036.1, from coordinate 15,206 downwards.
AGAAGAAGGATCCAGAAAACTTCTGGAAAACTATGCCTATTATTTCTAGTAAAGTGTTATCCCTTTGCTGGATCTCCAATAGCAAAAATTTCAGGATTAGTAGTAGCTGGAGTTTTTACACCATAATACATTCTTAATGAATAGCTTGTTTGTTCAAATCCTAGTTCTTTCAATACCTTTATTCCCCATATACTATTCTCGAGTATTCCAAGAGCGATGGTTTGAACTTCTTCTTTTGTTTTTACTGCTTCTAATGCTGCTCTTAGTAAATCCATTGTAGATTCAAATGAATCTGCTATTCCAATCCTTAATTTTAAGACTCCATTTTGAAACGTACCAAACAAATATCCAGCTAAGGAATCATCTTTATCTCGAGTAATAAAGGAAAATTCAGGAAAGTCCTCGAAAAGCGGGAATAGCAAGTTTTCTCGATTTCCTCCAAAGAATTCTTTATCGGCTTCAATAATTTGTACCAAATCATCTTCTTTACAATTGATGACTGGGAACTTTTGTTCATATTTTTTTGTTTTAGTAATAAGGTCATTGAGATTAGAAGGATTCTCAATAGTAATTTTGTAACGAAGTGAATTCAATTCAAAAACAAATCCAACTCTTTCATATAGAGTTTTAGCTTTTTCAACAGCATCCAGTTTTATTGTTTTACAACCTTGAAATTCTAAAATCCTCATTGCTTCATTCATTAATTCCTGTCCAATCCCCATACCTCTGAAATTTGGATTGACAATAACATGACCAATTACACCTATTTGTCCAAAAGATACAGCTAATGTAATTCCTATCATTTCTGCTGTTTCATTATCAATTATTGTAATATACGTGCTATTAGGATTCAGCATAGTTCTTTTAATATCATCTCTTGCTTCACCCCAACCTGTTAAATCAATTAATTTGTAAATGTCCTCAAAATCCTCTAGAGTTGCGATATAGAAATCCAAATTTCCAGTCATACGATTCAACTCTTCAATAAGCTCTCTTTTGATTCTTTGAAATCTAAGATAAGATTTGATTGATAAATTATCTCAAAAGTCTCTTCAAAAAATAGTCTAAATATGTTCTGAAATTAAAATACTCTTCAATTGTTTTTCTCGCTTCAGAACCAAGTGCTTCTCGCAAGTTTTTATTTGAATACAAACCTGAAATCCAACGAATTAGTTCTGCCTTGTTCTCTGGTGGGACAATTAAACCATTTTTTGTGTGAGTAATTAATTCCTTTATTCCAGGTAAATCGGAAGCAATGCAGGGAAGCGAACAACTCATAGCTTCTATAAGAGATAAACCCAAGGCTTCTCTTTTTGAAGGCAGAATAAAGCAGTCAGCACTCGAATAAATATCCACAAGATCTTCATCAGAACTAACTGATGTAAAATGAAAACGTTCCTCTAGTTTATTCTTTGTAACAAGCTCTTCAAGGTTTTTCTTGTATCGTCCTTCGCCAACAATTAACACATGCATTGTTCGAAATGATTTATCTCGAGTAATCATCTCATTGTATATTTCTGGCAAAATTGCTAAACCCTTTTCTTCAATGATTCTCCCGGCATATAATAGTAAAAAGGCATTATCTGGAATATCGAATTTCTCTCTAACATTTGTACTTGGTGTCGAACGCTTCTTAAAGAGGTTAATGTCAATGCCTATGTAATTAACTTTTGATTTAATGCCCACTTTAGTCATATCAGTCTGAACTGATTTGCTAATAGCAAAAACTCCTTTGAATAAATTTTGAAAGGAGGTTAAGACGTCATAAAGATTACTTTCTTCACCTGAAGGCAAAATTAATTTCGAAGTAGGGCTATGACTCCAAAAATAAAATGAGGTAGTTGGGAATGTATCATGGTTTTGCTTCAAGAAATAAAGAGCATATGGAGTAATGAAATAAGAATTGTGAACATGAATTGCTCTTGGTTTATTTTCTTTAATAAACAAATGGAACTCTTTTGCTAATTTCATAGCAGTATTTTCAATATCACTTGGTTTAAACAACGTATCTGATAGAATTTGTTTTTCGTCTTCTGAAGCATTATTGAATTTCTGAATTCGATCAACAAAATCTCCACTATTAAACCTAAGAATTTTAATGCCATCTATTACTTCTTCCCTCTGTTGATTACTCTCAGTTTTTAGTGTAAGGATAATTGGTTCAAAACTCAAATTTTTCAGAGCCTTACTCATTCTTCTCAAATAGGATTTAACTCCACCAATGTCATCTTTTGAGAAACGCTCAACATAGAATGCTATAATTTAAATTTCCTCCGGAGAATTCTAAACAGTATTGAATAGGTTTTTCTTATCTATGAATTAAGACTATTAATTAAAGGTTTATGTTTATGAGAAATTATTAACTAATACTTAGTAAATAGAAAAAAACATTATATCTTCTTATGGAAATAGAAATGATAATGGAGAACATAAGCATGTCAAAATTCAAAGTTTTTCTTACTCGAAGAATACCTCAACCAGCAATTGATAAATTACTTGAGAATAATGTGGAATTGGAATTAAATGAAGAAGATAGAGTACTAACTAAAGAAGAGATAATAGAAGGAGTGAAAGGAAAAGACGGATTAATTTGTCTATTAACTGATACCATTGATTCAGAGATAATGGATCATGCCGGACCCAAGCTAAAAATAATAGCAAATTATGCTGTTGGATACAATAATGTTGATGTTCCAGCTGCTAATGCAAGGAATATTCCAGTAACAAACACACCGGGTGTTCTAACTGAAACAACTGCCGACTTTACTATGGCTTTGTTATTGGCAATTGCTCGAAAAATTGTTGTCAGTGATAAATTCACTCGAGATGGAAAATTCAAAGGATGGGGACCTTTATTGCAATTAGGGACAGATGTTTTTAAAAAAACAATAGGAATAATTGGTTGTGGGAGAATCGGTTCTGCAGTAGCTCAAAGAGCAGCTAAAGGCTTTCAAATGAAAGTTAGATATTATGATACTAAACGTTTTCCAGAATTAGAGAAGGAATTAGGAATGGAATATTGTTCACTAAAAGAATTATTGAGAACCTCTGATTTCATTTCTTTACACATACCTCTAACAGATACAACAAAATACCTGATCGGCCAATCAGAAATTGCTATGATGAAATCTACAGCTTTTCTTATCAATACATCTAGAGGGTTAATCATTGATGAAAAAGCACTTGTGAAAGCTCTAGAAGAAAAGCAAATTGCCGGCGCTGCTTTAGATGTTTACGAACATGAACCAGACCTAACTCCAGGACTTAAAGAACTCGATAATGTTGTACTTGCGGCTCATATTGCCAGTGCATCTATAGAAACGAGAACTAAAATGGGAATGATAGCTGTAGAGAATCTTCTTATAGGGTTGGAAGGGGAAATACCACCAAATTGCATTAATTCAATCATCTTTTAAAATAAATAAAGGGCAATTTTTAAATTTCAAGTGATATGTTGTTCAAATGATTGCTAAAAGCTCCAACATTTAGTTCGAAGAAAAAGCTAATAAATCTTTAGAACTTAAGGTAAGCAATCTAAAATAGATATGTTAAAGATTAGGAGTATAGAAAAACATGGCTAAAGCATATGTACTAATAAACTCAGAAATCGGTGGAGAACAAGAGGTAGTTGATCAGCTAAATGCAATGAAAGAAGTAGTTGAGGTAAGCATTGTTTACGGAGTTTACGATGTAATCGTAAAGCTTGAAGCAGATACCATGGAAGTTTTAAAGGAATTAATCACCTCTAAAGTTCGACACTTGAATAAAGTGCGATCAACCATGACAATGATCGCAAGTCAAGAATAGGTTTAATTCAAGTACTCATAAAAAACAAAAGGAATTCATCATTCCTTTTCTATTACTTGAGATGCTTTATCTCAACTGTATTATTTTTCTTCGTAAATCTAATTGACTTTATCACATTTGAGAGAATGAACTATGTAAATTCGTTTGCAAATAGAAAATAAAAAGAAAGGAAGAGTTTCTTCGATTATTTTTTGAGAACGCGGGATTCTGCTGCTATCATAGTCATTGTAGATCTTACTTTATTGAGATGTCTAACTTTTGTTGTAATATTTTCTTTAAGAAGTTCCATTGTTTCTGAAGTGATTTTAGCAACAATATCATATACACCGTATACGACAGAGACTTCCTCCACCTCTGGCATATCCTTTAGTTGAGCAATAACATCTTCTTCCCCGCCAATTTCTGTGTTAATTAATACATATGCGCTAGCCACTTTTTTACCCACCAATAATTCAATTACTTTTTAATTATATCATTTAAGGATTTTACATAATAAAAATTCTTCTACTAAAATTTAACACAAAAGAGGAATAAAGAAGGAAGAAAATTGTTACATTCTCTTTAATTTAGAGTAGAATCCGGTAATAATTTTTCAATTCTTTACATAATTATTTTATTTTGTACATATTTGTATTTCTTTGTGAAAATGAATGAAGAAAAACTTGATCACGACAATTTTTATGTGTATAATAATTGCTGTGTCAGGATTAGTCATAATACAAGTTGAGGTATTTTCCACTACAAAAAAACAAAACGATAAACAGCTATCATTCAATTATACAAGTCATAATCCTATAACAATCAGTAATGATGATGATTTCATCGATTATGGATTTCCTGGTTTAGGTACAGCTGAAGACCCATATTTAATTGAAAATTATAATATAACAACAAACAGTGAGATTGGCATATATATTGAAGATACAACTAAATATTTCGTTATTCGTAACTGCTATATAGATGCATATAGAAGGGGTATTGATATCGAAAATACTGCTTTAGGGACTACCTCAATTATTAACAACATTTGTTTTAACAACCAATATGGATTTGGCATCAAATTGTATCAAGCTTCTTTTGCTACTATAATAAATAACACTTGTATTAATAGCAGAGACGGTATCCATGTGCATACTTCCTCTGGCGTAACATTAGCAAATAATACTTGTATAAACAATGATTATCAGGGTATCAAAATGGAATATGCCTTCAATGCGACAATCATAAATAATAATTGTAGTGACAACAGGCAATATGGCATTCATCTGTGGAGAACTTTTAAGGCGACATTAAAGAATAATACTCTTAGTAACAACGATGCTTATGGTATCAATCTAAGGGAATCTTCTAGTGCGACTTTAACGAATAATACTTTTAATAACAACAATGATTTTGGCATCTATTTTGATTCTTCTCCTGGTGCTACTTTAGCGAATAATTCCTTCTATAATAATGAACTATATCTAGTTGAAGAAAGTGTTGAAGAGTACTCGAGCTATACAATAGAGAATAATTGGTTGAATGATAAATTACTGGGCTTTTATTTAAATATCAATAATGTCACTTTTCCAAACCCAATCTATAGTCAATTAATTTTCATTAATTGTACTGAATTATTTGTCTGCAATCAAGAATTATCTAACTTATCCATTGGTCTATCACTTAAATGGTGTGAGAACGTAACTGTCTCTAATAATATTTTTAAAAACAACAAGCATTATGGCATCTATCTGTCTTCTTCCTCTGGAACGATATTAACGAACAACACTTTCTATAATGATGGAGTATTTTTAGGGGAAGATAGCGTTGAAGATTACTTAACCTATACAGTAGAAAACAATTGGGTGAACGGGAGAAAATTAGGGTTTTTCATTAATCTAAATGATGTTACTTTTTCAGATTCTATTTATGGTCAATTGATTTTCATTAATTGTTCTGATATAGACATCTTTAACCAAGAATTATCTAACATAACTACTGGTTTATCACTTAAATGGTGTAAAAATACAAAGTTAACAAATAACATTTGTAATAACAATTCTATTGGTATCCAATTGGAGATTTCCTCTGGTTTAACATTAACTAATAATACTTGTAGAAATAACAGATATTGCATTTCTCTAGTGTCTTCTTCTAATAATGCTTTAACGAAAAATATATGCAAAAACAACATGTGGGGAATTAGATTAGTCAATTCCGATTTCTGCCTTCTTACATATAACCTTTTACAAGAAAATGAGGAGTATGGGATAGCTATTGAAGATGGTTCTGACAACAATATTATTCATCACAATACTTTCAATAACAATAATCTTGGTGGCACTTCACAAGCATTAGACAATGGCGAGAATAATACTTGGTATGACGTTAAGACAAAAGAAGGGAACTATTGGTCTAATTGGATTCAAAAGGAACCTTATCTTATTGATGGCACAAGCGGTTCGATAGATCCTTATCCTTTATATGAAAGACTGAAAAGAGCCAAATATTTCTATATACTAATTATTTTACCTGTAATCTTGTTGACCGTTCTATATGCAATTAAAAGAAAGAAGAAAATAAAAAATCAAACATCATTACCTCAAGATAAAGTATAAATCCTAGAGTGGCTTAATTTTCATGATTTGGGCAAAGTTCATATAATGAGGTCTTGTCTTTATTTCTTTGACCAAATTACCTATCTAGGTGTTGATTTGGAGGATAAATAAATTGCATAAAAGACTATTAATTCCAGGACCGACAGAAGTTAAATCTGACGTCCTAAAACAACAAGCGAAACCACTTATTGGTCATCGACCAAAGGAATTTACTGAACTTTATACCGGAATTTTCGATAAATTACAGAAATTTCATAAGACCAAACAGTGGGTTACTGTTCCAACTGCATCAGGCACATTATTTATGGATATTACAGCACGATCACTTGTTAAAGAAAAAGCATTATGTTGTGTAAATGGAGCTTTTTCGAAAAGATGTGCGGATACCATTAAAGCCTGTGGCAAGGAAATCGAGAAAATCGAAATTGAATGGGGTAAAGCTGTCAAACCTGATATAATTCTTGAAAAATTAGATTCAGGTAAATTTGATACTCTTACTCTCTGCCACAATGAAACTAGTACTGGAGTTAGAAATCCCATTTATGAAATTGGTAAAGCTGTAAAGAAAGAACACCCGGACATTATGTATGTTATTGATTCTGTTTCAGCGATGGGTGGTGACAAAGTGATTCCAGAAGAAATTCAGTGTGATTTGATTTATGCTTCTACACAAAAAGCATATGCACTTCCACCTGGTCTCGCAATAGGGTTTGTTTCTGATGCCGCTATTAAGAGATGCGAAGAAGTTCCAAATAGAGGGCGTTATACAGATCTTAAAGGACTTTACGATTATTATATGAAGAAACAACAAACACCAAGCACCCCTAATGTATCTTTACTTTATGCTCTTTCCTATCAATTAGATAGGATGCTTGAAGAAACTTCTGAAGGGAGACATAAGAGACATGAAGATATGGCAAAGTGGACCCAAGGCTGGGCGAAAAAGCATTTCGAGATGTTTCCAGAACCAGGTTATGAATCAATCACTGTTTCAACAATCAAGAATACCCAAGGAAAAAGTGTCGCTGATTTGAATAAAGAACTAGCAAAACGTGACTATATGATTTCTAATGGATATGGCAATTTGAAAGAGAAGACCTTCAGGATTGGTCATATGGGCGATTGGACAACAGACGATATCAAAGATGTCTGTGGTCACATAGAAGAAATTTGGGAGCTGTAAAACGTGAAAGTAATCGTTTCAGACAAAATAAGTAGTAAAGGTGTTGATCTACTTAAAGCAGAAGGCTATGAAGTCAATGAAGCGTGGGATATTCCCAAAGAAGATCTACCAGGTATTGTTGGTGACTATGATGCTATAGTGATTCGATCAGCCACTAAAGTCAAAGGTGATTTGTTGAAGGCAGCAAAGAACTTGAAGGTTGTAGGTAGAGCTGGTATTGGATTAGACAACGTAGACCTTAAGAAATGTGAAGAACGAGGAATTACTGTTCGAAATACACCAAATGCAACTACTGATACCGTTGCAGAATTAGCACTTGCTTTTATGTTTGCCTTAGCTCGTAAGGTTGTTCAAGGGACAACTTCATTGCGAAAGGGCGAATGGGCTAAAAAGCAACTAAAAGGATCAGAATTACTTGGCAAAACATTAGGTATTGTTGGCTGCGGTCGTATTGGTTCTGCCTTAGCTCGTAAATGTGATGCCCTTGGTATGAATATCATTGGTTGTGATGTAGTTCACATCAGCGAAGCTTGTGTTGATCAATGTGAAATGCCAGAGGTATTTTCGCAAGCTGATTTCATTTCATTACATCTACCACTATTACCAGAAACAAAACACATCATCAATGAAGAAGCAATTGCAAAAATGAAGGATGGAGTTTTCATAATCAACTGTGCACGTGGTGGAACCATTGACGAGAAAGCACTCTATGATGCAATCAAAAGTGGCAAAGTCGGTGGATCAGCGCTTGACGTCTGGGAGAAAGAACCGGTAGAATTGGAATCTTCCAAGAAATTGCTTGAATTAGATCAAGTAATTGGAAGTCCTCACATTGGTGCTCAAACCGCAGAAGGTCAAGAACGAGCTGGAATACAAGTAGCAGAAGCAGTTATTGAAGAATTGAAAAAGCTTTAAAATACTCAATTCTAAAATTTCGTGACAGAATTACATAGGAGCTAAAGAAGTAATTTCTTTAGCCCATTATAATTTTTCTAAAATGGACGTGCAAATAATAGATGGTAGAAATTAGACCCTTTAAAGGAATCAGATTTACTGAAAAAGCAGGAAAATTGGATGATCTTATTGCTCAACCATACGACAAGATTACAGAAGAAATGCAAGAAATGTATTATGCTAAATCAGATTATAATTACTGTCGATTAACTTTACCGATTGAAGAAAATCGATATGAAGTATCTAAACAAAGAGTAGAGAAATGGTTTAGTGAAGGAATTTTCAAACAAGATGAAGAACCAGGCTTATATGTTTACTTCCAAGACTTTGAGCTCTTTGGAAAGAAACACATTCGCAAAGGATTCTTTGCAGCAGTGAAATTACATCATTTCGATGAAGAAATAGTTCTTCCTCATGAATGGACTCACAAAGGACCAAAGATTGATCGCTTAAAGATGTTGATAGCAACTCAGAAGTTCCTTGAACCGGGATTCATGTTATATAATGATCCGGAAAAAGTAACAATCACAATTTTTGATGAAGTTGCAAAAGAAGAGCCTGTATTGGATGTTATAGATAATTTAGGCGTACGCAATCGTGTTTGGAAGATAACTAATCAAAAATTAATAAGAACAATCCAAGATGTCTTCGAAATTCCTCCAGGACAAATTGTTATTGCGGATGGACACCACAGATATGAAACTGCATGTGGTTACAGAGATGAATTACGAAAAACAAGAAAGGGTTGGACAGAAGATGATGCTGCAAACTTTAGAATGACGCTTCTTGTTGCGGTTCAAGATGAAGGACTAACAATATTACCAACTCATCGAGTTTTGGACAAGTATGAAATCGATGATAATGCATGGAAAGACATCAAAGAAATCTTTGATGTTAAGGAAATCAAATTAGATGAAATTCAAGAATTCATGGATTCTTACAAACAACACGCTTTCACAATATATACCAAAGGTAAAGCATACGGAATCGTTCTAAAAGATCCGAAAATCATTGATGATTATGTCAAAGAAGAACATGCTGAAAGCTATAAAATGCTTGATGTAGTAATTGTTCGTGAAGTAATCTTTAATGGTATTTTGAAAACTCAGAACCTAAAGATTGATGAAGATATTTTCTATATTCGATGGATTAAAGATGTACTAGCAAAAGTAGATGATGGAGAAGCTACTATTGCAGTTATCATGAATTCCACAAAAGCAGAACAAGTTCTTGATGCTTCTAAGAAGGGCGAACGAATGCCTCAGAAGTCGACTGATTTCTACCCAAAGATGATATCAGGTTTAGTTATGGAAGATATCACTGAAGGAGAAAAACTGCTGTAGAACTTTCAGCGGTTATTATTCTTTCTTAAACAAACTCTTATATACTTTAGATTATCGAAAAATGAGTAGAAACAACAGAAACTGAATGAAGTGATAAACATGCCCCATGAAATTAAAGATCTAACAAAATTGGATGAAATCATTGCTAAATCTACAGAATGCAGAGTAAAGAGAATTGGTGACATGGTAAAAATAAAATTCAGAACAAAGAAGAAACTCTATACCATTAAAGTTTCTGTAAGTGAAGCTGAAGCTATTCGAGCTAGAATTTCAGTTCCAATTGTCGACTATTAGCGATATTACAAAAAAAAGTATAGTTATTCCCTTTTAGGGAATACAATTCTTTCTAATTCTATTGTGTTAATCCTTGGAATTTTGTCAGTTGTTTAATGACATCATTGCGCTCCATATCGGTATTACAATATTTACATCTAATTTTTAGTGGTTCAATACTTTTAACATAGTAAGTTTGCATAGATGGTTCTCGAGCATTTGTTATACATTTTGGATTGATGCATTTTGGAAACCCACTGACTACTTCTGGCAATTCAACATCGAATTTATTAACAACTTTAAAGTCCTTAATTTCATTTATCGTTGCATTTGGACTAATTAGAGCAATTTGATTGATTTCGCTTCTTTCGAGGACCCTGTCTTCTATTTTCACTATATCTTTTTTCTCCTGCCTCTTGCTTGGAACATTCATTGATAAAGTTGCAACAGTTCCTTCTAAACCAGTAATTCCTAACATTTCAAGAACAATCAATGCAGTTCCAGCTTTGACATGATCGATTACTGTTCCTTCTTTGATTTTTGATACTTTTAACTCAGACTCAGAAATTTCTTTTGACATTTTCATTCAATCCTTTCGTTAATTTTCATATAGAAAACTCATACTTTTCCTCCTAGTATGAGATTTAATAATGCCATTCTGACAATAACTCCGTTAAACATTTGTTTGAAGTAAACTGCATGGACTGTTTCATCAACATCATAAGCTATTTCGTTTATTCTGGGTAATGGATGGAGAATTGGGATTGGTCCTTTGGTTTTCTCTAGTATCTTTTTATTCAGAACATATGCACCCTTAACCTTCACATATTCTGCTTCTTGAGCAAATCGTTCCTTTTGGATTCTAGTCATATAGATAGCATCGGCTGTTGGAACAATTTCCATTAAGGATTCCCCTTCTGTAAATTCGTTTCCAGCTTCTCGTAAATCAGATTTAATTTCTTCACCAATTCTGAGGGATGGTGGGGAAACAAAATCAATTTTAACTTTTTTGAATTTAGACAAAGTATAAGCTAAAGAGTTTATTGTTCGACCGTACTTGAGATCACCAACCATGGCTATTCGTTTTCCTTCTACGTTCTTTAGTTCTTTTTTAAGTGTATACAGATCAAGTAAAGCTTGAGTTGGATGTTCTTCTGCACCACTTCCACCATTAATTATTGGGACACTTGAGAATTCTGCTGCGAGCCTTGCAGAACCTTCCATTGGATGTCTCATTGCAATTATGTCACTATAATTCGCAATCGTTCTAATGGTATCTGAGAGACTTTCACCTTTTGCAGCTGAGGAGGATTTGGGATCTGAGACTGTTATAACTGCACCACCAAGACGATGCATCGCTGCTTCAAAACTCAATCTTGTTCTTGTGCTTGGTTCAAGAAATAATGCAGCCATAATTTTTCCTTCAAGAGGTCGTTTTCCGGAATTAACAATTGACTCCATTCTTTCTGCTTCTTCTAGAATAATATCTAAGTCTTCTTTTGTAAGATCTCGAATAGATACTATACTCTTCCCAAGAAATGATTTTTTAGACATCTTTATTTCAAGACTAATTTGAGCTTCTCTTCGCTAAAAGTCTTGTCTATCAGAATTAAGGAATCCAAATAAAAAAGACTCAGAGCCCACTCTTAGATTACGAAAAGAAAGAAATGTTGCCCACAGTGTTATTCTGTGGGAATAACTACCTGGCTCCCAGCATCGCGGCGCCACCCGTACTCTGCGGTGATGCACCCATGAATCTCCGGACGTAATTTCCTAAACCAACTGATGTCAGGAAATACCAACCTGTGAAACCCATCCACGTGAGGTTCCCATAATACTTGAGATTCTGAATTATAATCCAAATTTCTGGAAATCTAAAGGGCATCCAAGCAATTGGGATATTTATGAAAGCAGTTCGCATAAGGAAGAAAATCATTGTAATTGGAATAAACCAAACTAACATAGGTTTCATCTGTTGAATCATCATTTCGCTTTGGATTTTCTTGATGTAATCTTCTCGTCGCTGAACTTTTTGCCAGAGCTTCTTATCAGCGGTATCCATGGCTTTCTTCTTGTTATCATTATGAATCTTGATTTCTTTTTGATGTCTACTGATTTTCTCGACATCTATTAACGTTTTCGTCAGTAAACTCATCAGAACAGCTATAAGAACATTGAATAAAATTATGAAATAAGTTGAACCAGGAATATTTAGAATACCAATAGAATTGAAGATTTGTGAAAACCATTCACCAATAGGATTTAACCAGCTTAACCAGCCCAAATTTTTGATCTCCTAATAATGCATTATCTCTTATAGATTAAAAGGAATATTTAACCTAATAAAAGATTTCTTATTGATTAATAAATTCATGAAGAAATAGTTTTTTATAGAGTTTTTGTAAATGGTGAACAGATTTCTATTGTTTTCCTTCTAGTTTTCAAGGAGAAGGCAAAACTTATATCTCCATCATAAACACAACATTCAAAAGCAAAAGATAATCCGCTTATCTTATAAAAATGCTAAAGGATCTGTGAGACCAATGAAACCAAGTGAACGATTTGCAAAAAAAGTTTGGCGTAAACCACCAAAGTACAAATCTAAAGGTCACAAGGTGCCTAACAAATCAGGTATAGGCAAATGTGCTATTTGTAAGCAACAAATATCCAGTTCTAAGAGTAAACTAGCAAGAAGAAATTTCAGTCCAGCGAAGAATACTATAAGAACTAATCGTCCTTATGGTGGGTATATATGCAGTAAGTGCTTAAGAGTTCAAGCGATTGAACAAACTAGAGCCTTAGCAGTCGCAGAGAAATAATCTAAAATTCTTTATTATTCTCTACATAAATTTCTTTTATTTTATCCAAGTCAGAAACATTACATGTAACTAGGTGCTGAAAATGGAAATTAAAATCCCAAAAAATATAGAAAAAATTGTGAATTATCTAGTAGAAGAAAAACATATAGCTGATTTTCTTGGAAGTGGAAAAGTTGCAGTCTTATCTACACCTTCTATGATTTTGATGATGGAACAAACAGCTATGATAGGAGCACAAGAATATCTTCCGGAAGGTTGGATTACCGTCGGAACGAGAGTGGACATCAGTCATTTACGAGCTTCAAAAAAAGGATCAAAGATAAAAGTAATTGCTAAATTAAAAAAAGTTGAAGACAGACACCTTACTTTTGAAGTTATTGCTTTTGATGGTGAACAAAAAATCGGCGAAGGAATTCATGAAAGACATATTGTTAACAAAGAGAAATTCCTGGCAAAAATACAATAAGAAAAAATGAAAAGGTGGAAAATACCTTTTATTCTGTTGGTTGCATACCATCAATTAAGACAATAATGACTGTCATTCCTACTGGAATTAGGACATACGTGAGCAATGTCATAAGTATGGTGCCTTGATCGGATGCACCTGTAGCCATAATTGCTAAAACTGCTAGCATAATTACAAAGAAGATTGGAGTAACAACACCAATTACTAAGAATAATTCAGCAATAACACCTAGGCCTTCAATGAACTCTTTCTCCTCTCTGATTTTATCTCGCATAAGTGATTTTGTTTCATTGGTAAGATAAGCGGTCATATCTCCACCAGAAGTTACAACTGAAACCAAACCTTCTAAGAAGGCTGAATAAACTTTTGAGGGAGAATTTTCTGCAGCAAATTCCATTGCTGTGAGTAAATCATATCCTAGAATCTCGATATTTCGAGTTATTTTTTCTGCTTCTTTAGCGATCTCTAATCGAATGTTTTCATTAGCAAGAGCGAGAAAAGCTTTATCTGGGGCAACTCCTGCTGAAGCCATTGCAGCGAGGAATGAACTTGCAGTCGGAAGAGATGATTCCAAAGCTCTTTTACGATTACTAGATACATAACCAGGGTAGATATAAAACCCAAGCATAACAACTATTGGAATCAAAATACCTACAACTAGAGCTCCTAGCCAAACATTAGTATTGAACTCTAGATTAATAGCATAAAAGATACCAATACCTGCAGGAAATCCAACTAAAATCGCAATGAAAGTAGTCATAAAAGCTGTTGATAGATACATACGTAAACTGATATCCATACCAGCTTTACGTAATGTCAATCCTAATTCACTAAAACGTGGTAATATTCGCTCCATATATTTACCAAATCGTACATACGCGATTCGTCTAAAGCTTTTACTCATCGTTACTTCCTTCCTCTTTTATTTCATAGGATTATGGGATTTTAAACTTTGGTGATTTAGCAAATTTGATTTATTGCAAACCACGAGTAGCCCTATCGAACGTTTTTTCAGGATTACTATAATATTCCCTGATAATTGTTGCGACATCTTGCCAATGTCTAATTTTTTTCTTGACCATCCAACGAAGGACAACTTTTCTTCTATCAATCTCATCCCAACAATCTTGGTCAGTCCAACCCAATTGGTCTCTAATTCGTTCAACGATGTATGAACGACCGTAGAATGTGAAATTATCTTCTCTTGGATCCCATTTGAAGACTGGATTTGTTAGTAGTTCATTTGTTACTGGGTCGACCCCAGCAATTTCTGTGACTGCGACTGTTCTTCTCATGAATTTTCCGCCTAGTCTTACTTTGGCTTGTACGCAAACGATGTCAAGAGATCGCAATAACGTTCTCGGGATATTCATTGGTTCTGATTCTAATCTATGAATGACTGATTCTACAGAGTCTCCGTGTATAGTAGCTAATCCAAGGTGCCCTGTTGCCATTGATTGGAACAACATGTATGCTTCTTCACCACGAATTTCACCTACTAATATATAGTCAGGTCTTTGTCTTAGAGCTGCTTTGAGTAGATCAAACATAGAGATCTCTCCTCGTTTTCTTCCATCCTTTTCGATTCCTCCGAAACCCAATCTCGCAACAGCTGGTATCCAGTTTTCATGCGGAAGATTAACTTCTGCAGTGTCTTCTATCGAGATGATTTTTGCATCTGGTAGAATAAACATGGATATACAATTTAGTAAGGTTGTTTTCCCGGACGCGACTCCACCAGCAATCATAACTGAATGTCGATTT
>DAOVPS010000144.1:0-8601 GCA_030629105.1 Candidatus Heimdallarchaeota archaeon | reverse complement strand
GCTACTTGGGCTGGAGTTTTTTGGGAAACTGGATTAGTAAATGCCTTATTGTCAAGTGTCGAAAAAATTCATTCGCGATTTCCAGAAGACATTCAAATTAAAATTCTATTAGGCAGAGGTTTATTCAATCTAACAAAAGAATTATGCTTAATTAATAAGCAAAAAATGATGAAAAAAATAGTCAATGAATTATCAAAGTTAAATGAGAAGAATCCTGAAATCTTGGAAATTGCTCAATTCTATTCACAGTCATTGGTCAATATTCTTTATATGTTAAGCGAATTTAGCGATAATTTTGATGAAATAAATTCTTATCTGGCTGAATCAGAAAAGCTTGCAGTAAAATATGCGGAAGGTAATGTAATTTCTGTTAGCTATTCAAAAGCACTAGTAAACACAATTAGAGCATTTGGATTATATGGACGAATTGATGAAATGGAATCCACTTTGGATGTTTTAAGGGATTATGCAATTTCAACAGAAAGTTTTGATATTTTGATTCGTCTTGGGAAAGGGTATATTGATGCAATAAAGGCTTATGGAGACCTTTCTGAATTACAAAAAATCCATCCTATACTTGGGGAAATAAAAGATTGGATTGATGATGACCCAACAAATATTGAATTACAAATTATTCTAGCAAAAGCTCTAGTAAACACTATCAGTAGTTATGGAAAAAATAACAGAATAAATGAAATGAATCTTCATTTAGATGAATTGAGAGAGATAGTGATTCAATTTCCAGCATTTAGTACCATTCAAGTTCAATTAGCAAAAGGTCTATCTCATGCAATAAGATGGTATGTCTTACAAAAAGATCTCATGCGTTGTGTTAGTCTCCTACATGAATTGCGGTCAATAAGTATTGATGCCTCTGAGGAAATAGAAATCCATGAAATGCTAGCTAGATCAACAAGACGAATTTTATCAATCTCCTATAAGCTTGAGAAATTTGAGCTAGTTGAAGAATTATTGGAGGGCTTAAGAAAACAACTTAAGAAATTCACATATAACGAAAATATACAAGTAGAACTAGCTCGGGCGTTGACTTCTGTAATACTTGAAGAAACAGCCTGTGACAGCAATTCTTACTGCCAATCACTGATTTTGGAGCTTAAAGGATTAAGAATACAGTATCCAAAGAATGACAAGCTAGCCTCTATTCACCAAACAGTTTCTCCTTTGATTAATGATTAATTCTTATTTTATCCAATAGGAGGGAAAATATCATCGTGGGGTTTTCGTATCTTACCATCAGGTCTAGGGATTCCTCTCGAGGGATCAGGAGGTAATTTCTTGTAACAATCCTTACAAACAACTCTTGGACCATTTGGGAAATTGTACAAAATCAATTTATCTTTATCATCTATTTTGCCACAGAGATGACATTTGGCGATTGATTTTATCATTAATTCATCCTTCTTGTATATATTATCCCATTACCAAATAAAATTACTTTGTAAGACAGTTATATCTTAAGGATAGAAAGATTTTTCAGACTATATAATTTAACAAATGCGAACAAAACTGAGCATAAAATTCAGGTGAAAAATTTGGTAGATTGGGCAAAAATAAGAGACGATTTCCCTACACTTAAGAGAAAAATCGATGGAAAATCAATTGTTTATTTTGACACTGCTTGTATGGCTTTAAAACCAAAGCTAGTCATCGATGCTATTTCTTATTATTATAATCAACTGGGAGCTTGTGGTGGAAGATCTATTCATTCTTTAGCAAGAGAAACGACAGAATTACGAGATGCAGCTCGAGAAAAACTTGCTAGCCACATTAACACTAGAAGCACTAATGAAATCATTTGGGTAAGGAATACTACCGAAGCAATGAATTTAGTTGCAAATGCATTGCATTTCGAGAAAGATCATGAAATAGTCACAACAAATCTTGAGCATCATAGTGGGGTATTACCTTTTCATAAAGTGATGAAAAGAAAAGGATTAAAGCTTAAAATTGTAAATGCTGATGAAGAGGGATTATTCAATGTTGAAGATTTCGAAAACACCATAAACAAAAATACTCGTTTAATATCAATTGTTCATACTTCTAACGTAAGTGGAACAACAGCACCTCTAGATGAAATAATAAAAATTGCTCATGACTACGGTGCCTTAGTATTATCTGATGATGCTCAATACTTTCCCCATAAAAAAATGGATGTTCAAAAATCCGATGTTGATTTTTGCACTGTAAGTATGCATAAAGCTCTTGGACCTACGGGAGTAGGTTTTCTCTATGGTAAAGAGCACCTGCTAAAAGAGATGGATTCATTTATGGTTGGAGGTGACACAATAATCGATGTGCGATATGAAAACGGCGAAGTCGTCCCTACTTATCTTGAACCACCCCATAAATTTGAGGCTGGACTACAAAATTATGCCGGTGAAATAGGTGCTGGTGCTGCAATTGATTATCTCAATTCCATTGGTATGGAAAATATTGAGACTCGAGAGAATTATCTCACGGAAAAATTATATGATGCTCTTAAAGACATCTCTGGCATCAAAATTGTAGGTCCTCAAAATGCACATCAGCGAAGTGGGTTAGTCGCCTTTAAATTAAAAGACATGGATACTGCAGGGGACATAGCTAACTTTCTAGATTGTGATGTAGATGGTCATAAAATTATGGTTCGCGCTGGTTCACATTGCACAAATCCATTTCACTATTCGCTTGGTATTCATCCAAGTGAAGGAACAGCTCGGGCTTCTATTTATGTCTATACAAACGAAGAAGACATCAAAATCTTGAAGGAAGCTCTAGAAAAGCTAGAAGATATTCTTGAAAGTTCATAGTTTAAATGAATTGAATATAGCTTATTCCTATATTCAATTGCATTACTAACCATTCCACATATTATATGGCACTTGATTTCCCTCATTTGTTGTTTTTGGGAAACCTCTTCTCTCTTTTTCAATTGCAGCTTGAAAAGAACCATATTTTTGTAAAATTTGGTCTTCAAGTGGTTTAGCGATTTCAAGAGCAGCTTTCACATGTTTGCTAGTAATTAACTCTTCACGATTTGTTGTCGCTAAATCCCCTGCAACCTTTATCAAACCTGCAAGTTCTCTTAATCTCAAAGTTAATGATGATTCTTCTTCATCTACCTTTTCAGCGATTACCCTTGCACTTTTTATTACTTCAAAAATTCCTTTCCTATCCATTGCAGGAATTTTGTCATCCCGAATTATTTCTTGAGCAATGAATTGCACGAGTTTTAATCGATTAGTTTCATTATCAGGCATTGCTGTCTTGAGTAGAATTTCATATCCATCTCCTTGAATTCTAGATCGCAATGGCGGGACAATACGTGGTAAATCAATCATGTTACAAGCAGCTACCAAAACAAAATCAGCTGGCACATCATCTACCCTTACGGAAGCACCTGAACTTTGAGGGTTTCTACCAATAATTGGAAATTTCTTTTCTTGTAAAGCTGTAAGCAATGATCTCTGTAATATTCCTAGTTGGGAAATCTCATCAATGAATAGTACACCTTGATGCGCTTCGTGGATTGCTCCTGCTACAACTCTTTTGTATGGAGGAGTCCCTAATTTATGATGTCCTCCATAAGGATCATGTAAACAATCTCCAAGGAGCTCAGTTGTACTCGCACCTGTTGCTTGGATAAAAAGAGATCTTCTTATTGGAACTAAAACTTTCATAGGTCTTGGTCCCTTTTTGGCTTTCGAAAGCTCGATAGCTTCATTATCAAAAACACGTATGTTGTTTCCTGCTTCTTCGAATAGTAGAATTTCTTCTCTTCCATCTGGGAGTTGGATTGCTTTAGAAACTTTAGAACCATCAGAGGATTTTGTACTATAAGATGCTAATGATAGCAGATCACCAAATCGAGATGGACTTTTCTTTCGCTTCGACTGCGAGCAATGAGGACATTTTCTTGTTTCAGGTATAGAGAATTTTCGGCAGTGTTCACAAGCATAACCTAGTTTAACAGCAATATCAAAAGGAGCTTTGGAAGGATGTATTAACTTTCCATATTCGCCACCATTTGCTTGTTGTTTTCTATTTTTTAGCTCATGCAATTTCTTTCTTTCAAAAAATGGTCGTTCAGGATTTTCAGGATTATGAACAATCCATATTTCTTCTTCGGGTTGGCCCAAATGGAATGAAAGTGCTTGAGCGATCATTGATTTTCCAATACCTGGTGGTCCAATAAGCAGCAGATTTCTTCGCTGATGAGCAGCCATTCTAGCTATTTTTACCGCAAAATCTTGTCCAATTACCCGTTTCAATGGGTCTTTTGGTATTGGTATGTCAAAACTACTCTCAATATCCCTCATTCGTATGGCTTGTTGGTTATCTTCAGAGCTCACCTTCTCTTTGATAACAGGATTTTTTCTTTTATCAAAATCATCTGAAAATGTTTGTTCTTGACCTTTAGACATTTTTGTGCACAATATAAGCTCATCAAAAGAGTCTCTTAAAGAAACAGATTATCTGTATATTATATAAATAGATTTTACGAAAATCAAAAGAAAAGTGATTAGTTGGTTAAATAATCGCTATTAACCAACTCTAATCATTTCACGCGAATGTATAAAACTTTAGTTTTGCAGGACGTCTGTCAATTTTTCCTATTCTCGCTGCAACTATAACATCAATGTTTTTCTCTTCACAAGCATCAATTAATCTCTGGGTAAGAATTCCATCAAAGATCAATTTGGTTACTCCTTTAGCTTTCTTTACTTCATCAACAATTTTAGCTACTGGAACTCGTTTTAGTTCCTTTAATTTATCATTAAGGAATATACCCTCTTGTTTTTCTTTTCCATCAATATCTCTAACAATTGGTAATAGCTCATCCGGTATTTTTGGTGGGGGGGGTTTTCTATATCCACCCCTTCCTCCTCTATCTCTGGATGAAGGTCGGCGACTGTCTCTCGAATATGGTCTCCTAGAGGGAGGACGACTCGAAGATCTTGGTGAACCCCTACCTGTAGTCTGTGTTGGGGGTTTACTTGTGGTAGGTCTCTTAGTAGGAGTAGCAGTTGGTTTCGCTACAACTCTTTTAGGAGCAATTTTTGTACTTACTGGAGCAGCTTTGGGTTTTTGTATTTTCTTTGCTGCTTTTCTTTTGATTGCTTTTTCAAGGACATCTGCTGCATGAATTTCAGAAACAAAAGTAGCTTGCTCTATAGGAACTTTCTTACTTAATTGCTCAATAATCTCATCTGGTTTAAGGTCTTCAACCTCTTTACCTTTTGGAGCTCGAGCAACATAATCAATATCACTATACATTAGTAATTCTTTTAGGATTAGGTCTCCACCTCTATCACCATCAAGAAATGCAAGTGTTGATCGTTTTTTAGTGAGATCTATTACTACTTTTGGTACAGAAGCTCCTTCAACAGCTATTGTGTTTCTTACACCAGCTCGAAGACATGCTGCTATATCAGCTCTACCTTCTACAATTATAATTGAATCCGAATCATTAATTTCAGGTCCGGCAGGTAAATGCCTAAATTGGATTATTCCACCAACTCGAGCAGCTTTTAGCACTTCATCAGCTAAATCGCTTGAATCTTGATGAGTTTCTGTATTCCATTTTTGAAGAAGCTCAGAAGCACGTTCTCTGATTTTCTTCATTTTTTCAACCCTAATATCATCTATGCTTTTGATAGAGATTCTTGCTGAGCATGGACCAATACGATCTACTGTTTCAATTGCTGCAGCTAGGATCGATGTTTCCACCTTGTCTAAGCTTGATGGGATATCAATATAACCCCTAGTTTTACCTCCTCTGATATTCAAATGAACTTGAATGCGTCCAACTCGTCCGCTTTTTTGTAATTCTCGTAGTTCAAGTTCTTCAGAGAGTAATCCTTCTGTTTGACCGAATAAAGCACCGACAACATCGGGTTTTTCAACCAAACCATCAATTGTGAAATCTGCACGTATCAAATATTTTGTAGTTGACGGTTCATCGTGCATTGCACTCTGTTTATTATTATTTGCCATTTTTTTTAACCCCTTAATTTTTGGAGTAATAACAATTGGCTAAAAAAATAATCTGAACTCTAAGCTATTCTTATACTTGTTAGGATTAAGTTATTTATTATTTTGATTTGCTTTTTCCATCGCATCTTCTAAGAGTATACTATATACTTCAGATCAAAAAGAAACTAAACTTGTTAGATTTTTATTAGAGTTAACTAATCATTGGAAATTACTTTTCCCAACTGTATTAATCAACATGAAATTTGATTTCTAACATCTTTTCATTTCAACAATAGAGGAATTGTTGTTCCTTGCTATTTATAATTCTCCTTTATTGGAAGGCTATAATCATTAATTGATTATACCAAATTATATTTCTGTGAACGTGATTTGTGATAAATAGCTTCTTACATCAATCGAATGAGCTATTTTGTTATGATTCTTTTCGATCTAATCTGATTATTTGATTAGTTTATGTTATTTTTCGTAATCAGTCTCTTCGTTTCTTATTTTTAAACCTTTGTGACTGACTGTAATAATACTATTTGCCTTCAATTATAAAAACTATACATTTCGGCAATTGGTTATTCTAGCAGCAACATTCTCAAAATATGTATTTTAAATTCAGAAAAGTAATCATGACACAATTAGAAAGGTAATTCTTTTATTATGGAACATAACATTTCTCTATAGATTTAAAATCAGCAATAAACAATAAGATGTTAAGAAGTATTTTGAGGATAATTGCTGGAGGACTTAATTATTTTAAAAGGTAGAAAAAATCGCTTGAAATTAGCAATAGTGCTTGTATTCTTGATATCAATTCAATTAGTTACGTTGTCTTTAATGACGAATAACACTATAGCAAAGTTTGCTCAACCTGGGAATGATGCCTTAACTACAAACGGTTATTATTATTCAGATTGGAATCAAATCATAAATGTAGGTATGGATGGTTCATTGCTTGTAGAGGAAGAAATGACCTTTCATTTAGATGCTGGTTCTTATGGTTTTGCCTATAGAGATTTGAAGTGGAGAAGTTTTCATGATGTGGTCTCATGGAATATTGTTTCGGAACCTGGAACGCCCTCAGTCACTTCATATAAAATGGAGAAAGAAGCAGATGTCATTCAATTCTATTGGGAGTGGTCTAGAACTTCTGTCTCATCTGGTACTGAATATACCTTCATTTTAACATACAATGTATCTTCAGCAATGAATTTGAACGGTAATCGTGACAGGGTTTATTGGAATGTCATAGGAGGAGAATTCGAGGTACAAATACATGATATTGACACCATAGTAATATTTCCAAATGAATACAATATTAGCGATATACGATCTCAAACTTATTATCAAGGAACAGGACCTGGTGATGATAATGGAGTTGTTTCCAATGTTGGCGGAAAAACAAGAGTTACATATCATCAAGGAACTGTTTATGCTTTTGAATCTTATACAATAGATACTGATTCCCCTCCTGCAGGAATAGACATGCCTTTTTCGTGGCGAGTTTATTTGAATAGTAATTATGTTGTTGTAATAGCAATTGGTTTTGTGCCCATTTTCTTATTCTTTATACTAGCTTTTCTTATAAAAGGCATCGATCCTAAAGCAAAAGCTATTCCAGTATTAAATGAAGTTGCTATGAAGAAATGCGCTGAGTGTGGATACAAAGATAGTCGAAAAATTAGCTTCTGTCCACAATGTGGGAATACTATGAAAACTATTAGTGAAGTTGGTCCACCAAATGATATGTCCCCCGCAGAAGTAGGTACTTTGCTGGATGAGAAATTTGATAAAATAGATTTCGTTGCAGAGATTTTCTATCTAGCAGAACGGGGGTATCTCAAGATAATACAACCAGATGATAATGATGAAATGTTCTTCCAAAGAACAGAGAAAGAAGAATATTATGGTAGCCTCTCAAAATTCGATAGAGGGATAATTGAATTCATTGAAAGAAATTCTCACGAAACACTGTGGTTTAGAGAAGAAACAAAAGGTGCTAAAGGACCCAAAGAAATTCCTGTAGAAGTTACTTCTCTCTCAACCATAAAAAACAATGTTGCGTCTCTTTGGAAACACAAAGATGATGTTTACAATAAATTGTCTGGTGGAGATACTAAGTATTTTGATTCAAACCCTGAGAAAGTGAAGGGCTTTTACTTTGGAGCTTCAATAGTTGCAGGAATAGGTGGTGGAGTCATTTTATTCTTCGCTTCTTCTTTGTTTTCTATTGGCAATCTAACTTGGGGTATTGCAGGTGTGATAGTTGCAAGTTTGATTGGATTACTTCTCTCAAGGAAAATGCCTAGATTAACAAAACATGGTGCCCAGATGAAAGCAAGTTGGCAAAGTTACTTACAGCTTATTAGAGGGCAAATAATGGGCTTCCCAGATCCATATGATCAATTCAATTTCTCTATGGATCATTTCTCGTTCCTGCTAATAGATCCAAAATTCAACTTACCATCACATTTGAAACACATCTCTCAAGAGATATCTAGTAGACCTCCACCTGATAATTTCCACTTTATTACTCCTTACTGGTACTTTTATCCTCGAATCTATCTCCCACGACGTGGTGGATTGCGACATAGGCCAATTAGAGGGTTTGACAGT
>DAOVPS010000111.1:0-11004 GCA_030629105.1 Candidatus Heimdallarchaeota archaeon | reverse complement strand
TACTGATGGCTTGTGCTTAATTAGGACATTTATCTCTGGACTATTATATCCAGGGGCATATCCTCTTTTTATACTTGGAGTGATTTTTGCTCCAAAGGCTTTGGCTACTCCTTCAGCTATTCTTTTCGCACTTTCATATGTTGCATCTCGCACTTCTTGTTTTAAAGCTCTAATTGTTCCTGTCATGTGAGCTGTTCTTGGAATAACATTATAGACAGTACCAGCATTAAAAGTTCCAATTGTGAGAATAACCGGATTTACTGGATCAGTATTTCTTGAAGAAACAGTTTGAAATGCAGTAACAAGATGTGAACCAACTACAATGGGATCTATTGTTTCATGTGGAGAAGCAGCATGACCTCCTATTCCTTCTATTTCAAACATTATTTTATCAGAACTTGCTGTAAAACTCCCATCCTTTACTTCAATATGTCCAATAGCTACATCATCAGCCATATGGAGAGCAATAACTGCAGATACATCTGGATTTTTGAGAGCACCTTCTTGAACCATTGGTTTAGCACCACCAAGACCCTCTTCTGCTGGTTGAAAGATTAGTTTTACATTTCCTTTTATTTTATCTTTCATTTTAACAAGAATCTTCGCGACTCCAAGTAAAATAGCAGTATGAGCATCATGACCGCAAGCGTGCATTTTTCCATCGTGTTTTGATTTATAAGGAACTTCATTTTCTTCCTGCATTGGCAATGCATCCATGTCTGCACGAATACCAATAGTTTTTCCTTCACCACCAGTTCCTTTTATAAGCCCGATGACACCAACTTTTGCTACATTTGGAGTGACTTCTATACCTAATTCTTTCAGTTTCTCTATAACAAATTCAGAAGTTTTCACTTCTTCAAACCCTAATTCTGGGTACATATGAAAATGTCTTCGAAATTCAACTACTTCTTTCTCAATCTCTTTAGCAATTTTCCATACTTCATCTTTCATTTTACTGACCAACTATCAAATTAATTCCTTTACTTCATTATCCTAATCGGATTTGCAAGAATGAGAATAAATTCCCTTGTATTAAATTATTTCCTTCGAGTTTGATACTTCTTTATGGTATGCATTAAAGCCTTTTCAATATCAATCTCTAGACCTCTACCCAATGCAATGACAGCAAAGATCAAATCTCCGAATTCTTCTTCGAGTTTTTCTTTAGTAGTTGATTTTCCTGGATGTAAGCCTGCATCTATTTGCAATTCCTTTGAAAATTCTCCTAGTTCCTCCACAACTGGTTGGAGCAACCATTCTTTAGACCAGTAACCTCCCAAAGAATCAATTAACGCATCAACTTTCTCACAAATAATTTGAAACTCTGTCATTTATATCAAGTTGTTAAAAGTAATCTATAATGAATAAATGTTCCTTATCGTTTATGTAAAAAGAATATACTCTACTTTATTCTCTTTGATGTTCAGAGGCACTTACTAGCCAGAATGTCTCCGTTAGAAATGCTAATCCTTCTTCGAGATATGAATCACGTATCTTTGCAAATGATGTCTCATCTAATTCCTTCTTTTGAATCTTTTGAAGTACTTTTAATTCAGATTTAATAGTATCTACAAACTTGAGCATTCCCAATTCTTCCGCTAACTCATATGCTTCAGTTAGCTCTTCAATTCCATCTTCTATTTCATTCTTATATGCCAAAACTTTTGCTAGAACTTTCTTAGTATACATTGCTAGTGGTAAGAACTCTAAATCAAGTGAAATGAAGAGCATGTCATCCATTGATTGTAAAATTTCTTCAAGTACCGCGTCATCCTTATTTTCTAAGAACTTCATGAATAAGACTTCAGCTTTTTCAACTAATATCAATGCCATTGTTAAGGGTGATGGAAAATCTTGTGCTTGCTCAAAGACAATTGCAATTAACTTCTCGGCTTCGTCTAATTCCTTCTTTTGAATCAAAAATCTAATTCGTGATATCAATGCTTGAGCATTTTCCTCTTTTGAATTGTGAATAGATGCAAAGAGATCAGCTCGACTCATATAAGATTCTGCTAAAGGCAATTTATCTAAAGCAGTTGAGATTTCAAATAACCAGTTCAAAATATCAAAATAAATATCATCTTTTCTATTGAGTTCCATACAGTAATTTAGCGCGATTTCAAATTCATTAAAAGCTGAATCTAAATTGCCAACTAGTGCATTTAATTGTCCGAGTTTCATTCGTTCGAGTAATAAATCATCTGCAGAATAGCTAAGTTTCTCTTTGAAGATTATTGATTTACTTCTATTTTCAACCGCCGACCAAAAATCTCCTGAAATGAAACTAACATGCGCTAATCCATCGTAAATTGAAGGTAACAAATAATCGAAATTATTATCTTTTGCAAGTTTTAAGACCTTGTTAAAGGATTCCGCTGATTCAGCATATTGTCCTCTTTTGTAAGATATACGTGCTAGAGAAGTAAGAGCAACAGCCATTCCATAATAATCGGTCATTTTTTCAGAGATAGAATATGACTCATTGAAATATTGTTCTGCCTTATTTTGTTGGTCTTGAAGTTCTGCAAGCTTGGCTAATCTTGAAACACAGGCGGATACACCAATTTGATCTTTAAGTACTTTATACGCTTCTTTTGCACCAAGATATGATTTTTCAGCTCGTTCATATTCTCCTTTTCTTTCCAAGTATTGCCCTTTAATTCGTATGGCTTTTGCTTCTAAAGCTGGAAATTTAATTGTCTGTAATGTTGTGAAAACTTTATTCAAATAATTATCAGCTTCTTCTAGGTTGGAAGACAAAATATATGCTTGAACTAAATCCAATTCATAATGGGTAATCCAATATTGATCTGGAATTTCCTTTGCAAGTTCATAAATTGGCATAGTATCTTCTAGTATCTCTTTTGGAGCAAGCTGCTGAGCTTTAATCCTACATTTAATCAGGTAAGCTGGCATGAACATATGTTCGAATCCCGGGATTTTACCTTGATTTGCTTCCTTAAATTCATCAATTTTTTCCATAATTTCTTCTAATTTTTCCTTAGTCTTTAATCCACTAACGAAATATAATTGAGCTAGAACTCCCAATGATTCAATATATTGCAGATAATCATTATCTTGTTCTGTAATTTCCTTTATTCGCTCAAGTTTTTTAATAGCATCATCTATGTTTCCCTGAGCAGCCATCGTTAATGAATGCCAAATTCTAGCTCCATGGTTATGTGATTCTTTTTCTTCAAAGTACTCTGTAGTGAAGTAATCGTAATCTGAGAGAAAATAAGCAACCTTAGAGGCTAAATACCAAATTTCATAATCATCAGGTGGTAATGTAGGAGATTTAGATATTTTTAGAAAACGATTTAGGAATGTTTTAGTGTCTGTAGAGTCTTGATCAAGTCTCTCAAACTGAAATTCAATAGTATCAAGAGATTCTTTTGATAATCGAGACTCATGCAGTTGGAAGTCTTTAGGAAGTACCACTTTTTAACCTCGATAAGGTATTTCTTAGTAATCTAGTATAGCCTAAAAAACAAGATTCCTATTATATGGATATTTCTTAGGGTTTCTAGAGTGTTTATTCTATGGTGCTGACTTTATTAAAGTTTATTTTAAAACAAAAAGTACTCTCAATTGTATTTATATAGCAAGAAATCGCTTTATCAGATAAATTTCCCTATCTAAAAGATAATAAGGAAGTTTTGCTGTTTTTTCTATAATGAAAAAGCTTTTTCAAATAGTATGATAACAAGTTTTTGGAGTATGGTGGATAAACATGAGTGAAGATGCTAGCAATCTCAGTCAAAAGCAATTAGAAAAATTGTTTAGTAAAGCTAAAGAAATGGGTTATTCCAATCTGGCATTCTTTATAGATGATCTTGACATGCTTTTGCGTTCTGCTAACTTATTGAAGCAAAAAGATATGAAATATTTTGAATTAGAGAATTTAATTACCCTTTTAATAAACAAGGATATTAGCCTTGGTATGGCGCCACGTATGCTTAGTATGGTGTCAAAATATTCTGAAAGAAATGAGGAATTAGAAACAGAAAATGCCTCTATGAAACAATCAAATGTCACCATGCAAAGTAAATATCAGACAGCTGAGACACAAGTAAAAGAACTTCAAAAACAAATTAAGGAATTGTCAGCCGGTGCCAGGTCTGATGCAAAAATAAAAGAAGAAAGTATAAAGCTCTCTGAGGAAAACAAGTACCTAAAAATAACTAATAAATCAATATCTGATGACCTTAAGAAAACTAAAGAAAAACTAGACAAAAAATTGGAAGAATCAAATAATCTTGAGGTAGAGAACAGTCAATTAGAATTGAAGATGAAGGATCTTCAAAGAGAACTAAAAGAAGTTGATTTAGAATTAACTGATGAAAAGAAAAAGGTTAAGGGTAGAGATGAGACTCGAAAGAAAATTGAAGATTTAATTGAAGAATTAGATGAATTGTATCCAACAACTGATGATCCCTTTAAGAGAGAATTTATTGCATTTATGGGAGTAGAACTTTCTGAAATCGCTGATAATAGGAATATAACTAAACAAAAGATACTCAACCAAATTGCAATTCATGCAAGAGAAATTGAGAAAATCTTTGAGCCAAGAATAGCAGCTATGCAACCAACAGTTCGTGCCCCTATAAGGCAACCAACTCGAGTAGAAACTCCCGTTGAGCCCACACAAGTCAAAGTAGAACCCTTTGTGGAAGAAGCAAAGGAAGTAATTCCTGAACCTGTTAAAAAGGAACCAATTAAAGAAGAACCTGTTGTTGAATTGGTTGAGGATATTGATGACAATGATGTTGGAGATAGATACGTAAAACCAAGTGAATTCCTTAAAGGAAAAAGCATTCATTCAGGTGAAGTAAAAGAAGAAGCACCTAAAGTTGAAGAAAAAGAAGAGGTTGTTGCAGCTACTGCACCAGTTGAAAAAGCAGTAGAAGAAGAAGAAATTTCTATTCCGAAACCAAAACCTGTTACAATTTCAAAGAAGAAGAAGAAAAGAGGAAAAGCTGAACCAAGAGACAGAACACCAAGTTCAGATCTAGTCAAAGTTTTTGATGTTTTCATCAAGTATCTAGAAGCAATAACTGATAATAGCTCATTCAACGATTTGTGTGATAAGCTTATCGAAGAGTTATACGAACATGTAGGATCTCCCGGAATGACTAAAGTCTATAAGATCAAAAGTGGTGGAGTAAAAAGAAAGCAAATGCTAATTGATCTTATAAAGAAATGGCAAGTAAAATTGCCGGAAATGTAAGAAAATAACGTTTCAGAGAGAAGAGCATCCTCTCTCTCAAACTCGTTTTTTAAATATGAATATCACCAATTAGATTTAATGCGTATGCAGACATACCTGCATTATCAAATCGTATTCTTACTTGTCTAGCACCACTTTTTCCATGTATAGCAGTTACCACACCTTTAGCTATGGCATCACTATCAGGAAAATTTAGAACGAATTTCTTACCAATCAAAGCTTTATGATTATAATCATCTAATATTTTAGCAATAGCTTGATTAGTTGTTTGCAATCGATTGTTTCTTCGATAACTTAGAATCTGAGCTTTTACAATTTTTAATTTTCTAGATCTAGGTTTTGTTGTGGTTGTTGGTTTTTTGGTTGTAGTTTTTGCTGCAGATTTCTTGGTAGCTGGTTTCTTTGCAGCGGTAGTCTTAGTAGTAGATGGTTTCTTTTTTGTGATTGTTTTCTTTGGAAGAGATTTTGTACTTTTTGCTTTTTTTGCAGTGCTTTTTGTAGCTGGTTTTTTAGCTGTTGTTTTCTTGCTAGTGGGTTTTTTGCTTTTTTCAGACATAAATATCACATTTTAGTATTCTCTAATTTAGGGGACAAAGGGTCTACTCAAAAAGGTTTTCGCTAAGATTGATTATTCATGAAATTTTCATTTAAATCTATAAACAATAATTATGAGTCTTGATTTTTTTCCTCGCTTTTGAAATGTTCCTCTACAGTTAGAAGTGTTCTCTCTAAGCTTTCAAGAAATTCTTCTATTTCCTTCTTTTTAATAGAAATTACCCGACCTGATTGATGAACGAGAGTATTTCGCTTTTTACGAATTGTGTCAAATGCTTTTCCTTCTTTTTCGGAAATCATTCCTTTATCTTTTAGGAATCGAAGAATCATAGAAAAATTAGTGTAGATTTCAACTGGGGCATCAAATCTATCTATAAGACTCTTGAATAATTGTTCTGTTGATCTAAACATAAACACTAAAGCTGTTGCATGTTCTTCTTCTGATATTTTATCCCACAATTTCAATCTATTTTTTACATATTCAATATCTGTTTTTAGTGAGTTTACTTCATGTTCATAATTGAAAACATCTCGAGCAATCTCATAGATAGGACTATCAAAGAACCTATCTTTTATTACCGCGGTTTGCTTTGCAGTTACCTTTAATTCATCTAGAATTGGTTTATAGATTCTCCAAGCTTGTTGTTTAGCAACTTGATTTCTTGAATAGACTCTCAATGCCTCACCAAGAGACTCAGAGAATTCCTGTTGGTAAATTGGATCTATTCTTCTCGAGTGTTTTCTTAATAAGCGATCCCCAACAAGATTTTCAATTGGAAATTGACTCAAAGCACGAATGTAATTACTTTGCTTGATTCGCTCTTCTTCATCAATATAAATAACAATTGGAAGGGTTTCTAAGATTAACTTCCGAAGACGACGAATGGAATAAAATGCTATGAGATTACTAAGAATTATGAAAATAACAAAGAGTGAAGCAAAAATAGCCACATTTATTGGATTATCAATTTTATCGATTATAATGAAATCAAAGGAAATGGCTCTAAAACGAAGAATTATTACTCCTACAAAATTTGCCATAGAAAAGATTGACCAGATAACTGAGAAGAGAAGCAAAGATTCAAAGCTGCTGAGTAGATTTTCTTTTTTACTTTCCTTTGTTCTACTAACGTAAGAGTCAATATATAACCCTTTTACTTCTTCTACTAATAGTGGAATTAGTTTTTCTTCTATGGATTTTTCAATTTTGACTTTTTGCTTTGTGTTTACTCCATCTACATCATCTGAAAAAATAAATAATGAATCAATATTCTTCTTTAAACTTGTTTCATACTCTTTTCCGATTCCACATATGAAATAGATGAACATTGGTGATATTATATAGAAGAATAGAGCAGGAGCTAAGAAAATTAGAATCCAAATGACTAAGTAAATCAACCATGTGACATCAAGCTTAATACCCCTTAATGCTGTATAAATTGCAAATACTAAGAATTCCAAGATCAATGGTACATAAACACCAAGAAGAAATCTTTGATTGAATAATGCATTTGTAACTCTTTGTCTTGAGAAGCTCATGATTTTCACTAACCTACATACTAGAAAAGTAATTTAATAATTCTTCTTAATGTTTATTGTAATATAGTAGTATTGAATAGTTGATTTGGTGATTAAAATACATCTCAAACATTCCTTTATCAAGAATCATCAATCTCTGCTAGAAGCAGATTTTGATCCACAAACAATAGAAGCACGACAAATGGCTTTAGAATTGTTGAATGAAGGAATAAGGGCAGCAGATCCAAAAGAAGCAATTCGTGACTCTGTCAAACTGGTAAATGACGAAATTAAATTTATTAATGGAAGCAGTTTTTTGCTCAGCGATATAAACAAGATATTCGTTATTGGAGGGGGTAAAGCTACAGCAAAGATGGCTGAGGGATTAGAAGAAATACTTGGTCAGCACATTTATGCAGGACAAATCAACATTCCAGAAAATTCAGTGAAGCAGAAACTCAATTTGAAAAACATTCAATATAATATCGCGGGTCATCCTTTAGTGACAAATGGAACAATTTCTGGAACAAAGAAGATATTAGATTTGATTGAGGGATTATCAGCAACAGATTTAGTTATATGTTTGATTAGTGGTGGAGGTTCGGCTTTACTTGAGATGCCAGTAGAAGGAATAACTCTAGAAGATTTGAGTGAGCTATTTCACATATTGACAGAAGCTGGTGCAACAATACATGAATTGAATGCAGTGAGAAAACATATTTCTAAAATTAAAGGAGGAAAATTAGCTCAAATAATCCAACCGGCAAAAGTCATCTCTCTAATAATCAGTGATGTTATAGGGGATACTTTGGATACTATTGCTTCAGGTCCAACCGCTCCGGATTTAACAACGTGGTTTGTTACAGAACAAATTATCAACAAATATGAAATAATGCATAAATTACCACTTTCAGTTCAGCAAGTAGTTAAACAAGGATTAGCTAAAGAGGTTAATGAGACTCTAAAACCAGATAATTCTACTTTTGCTAACGTTGAGAATATCATTATTGCATCTAATGCAAGATCATGCGATTTAATGAAAGAGTATGCAATTCAAAATAGATTTTCAACGTCAATAATATCAACAAATATCTCAGGGGAAGCAAGTGACATAGGTAGAGAATTTGCAGAGAAGACAAAGAGTATGAAAGAAAATACTGTTTTGTTAGCAGGAGGAGAAACAACCGTTACAATTCAAGGAAAAGGATTAGGAGGAAGAAATCAAGAATTAGCATTAGCTGCTAGTCGAGTAATTGCGGGAACAAAAGGTATTGTAATAGCTTCTATTGGGTCTGATGGAATTGATGGCCCAACTGAAGCAGCTGGTGCATTGGTTGATGGATATACAGTCTTTGCAGGCTCTAAAATAGAATTAGACATTGAGGATTTCTTAGAAAATAATGATTCATTTAATTACCTTAAACAAACAAATAATTTGATTATTACAGGCTCAACCGGCACTAATGTAATGGATTTAATTGTAATAGTAAAAACTATGAAGAAAAAAAGCTAATTTGTGCTCTATGCTTATATTAACAGACCTTAATATAAGAAAAGAACAAGATATGGTTATTTCCAAGGATTTTTGTATGAAATCCCCGAATATTACATTTGCAATAAATGGTAAATATATAAGAGAGTTGCAAGTATAGAATATCGAGCGTGGTCGAAAGTTGACAAATTCATCGTTGTACCAATATGCATCTAAATATGCACAAAAAGCGTATGATCAAGATAAAGCTGGAAATTATAAGTCTGCTCACCAAAATTATTTGAAAGCTGCAGAAGTTCTTCAACAGCTTATTGGTTTTACAAGTAATCCCCAATTAAAGAATATGTACTATATTAAAGCTAAAGAGTACCTCGCACGTGCTTCTGAATTGAAAGATCAAGGGTTACAGAGAGTAGATAGTGGTGGGAGAAAGAAAGGTTCTAAGAAAGGCAGGAAAAAAGGTCCGGATTCCAGTTCTGATGAAGATGAGGACGAATTAGAAGAAGCAATTTCTGAAATAATTATTGTTGAAAAACCAAATGTAAAAATGAGTCAAGTAGCAGGTTTAGAAGAAGCAAAAAGAGCTTTGAGAGAAGCAATCATCCTACCCATGAAACGTCCTGATTTATTTAAAGGAGCAAGAAATCCTTGGAGAGGAATTTTACTTTTTGGTGCACCGGGTACTGGCAAAACACTATTAGCTAGAGCTGTTGCTACTGAAGTAGATGCAACTTTCTTTAATGTAAGTGCTTCTAGCATCATTTCAAAGTGGTTGGGTGAATCAGAAAAATTGGTCACACAATTATTTGAAACAGCTATTGAGAGACAACCATCGTTGATTTTCATTGATGAAGTAGATAGTATTGCTTCTACTCGCGGTGGCGGAGAGCACGATGCTATGCGACGTGTAAAAACCACGTTAATGACACAAATGGATGGAGTAACTACAAAGAAAGAAGATCGACTTGTGGTCATTGGTGCAACAAATCTTCCATGGGAATTAGATCCTGCTTTTAGAAGCAGATTCGAGAAGAGAATTTATATCAATTTACCTGATTTGCCTGCAAGATCAAAAATCTTCGAAATCCACACGAAGGGTGTCGAATGTGATGAGAATGTTGACTTTAGTTTGCTAGGTGAAACGAGTGAAGGTTATTCAGGTCGTGACATTCAGATGCTTTGTCGTGAAGCAGTGATGATGCCTGTCAGAGAATTAGATATTTCTGGTGCTTTAGATAATCCAGAAATTAAAGCAAGAAATGTTATTATGCAAGATTTCATATCAGCAATGGAAAAAATTAAACCAAGTGTTGCTCCCGAAGAATTATTACGTCATCGTGGCTGGGCAGAAGAATTCGGAAGCATGTAGTAATTTTGATGCAAAGCAAACATGAAAACGAAACTCCGTAGGATTGAAACAACGGTTAAACTAAAAAACAAGATAGAATTAAATAAAATGACAGCGAGTGAATAATATCTCAGTGGGATAGTTATATGTCAGTTAAAGAAAAAAAACCAAAATCCAAATCAAAGAAGAAGGAGAAATCCGGTTCTGTCAAGGAGAAGGTTAAAAAGAAAACTGAAGTCAAACCCCCAAAAGAAACAAAAGCAGATATTAAACCACCACGAGAAGCAACAATCACTATTTCTTTGATAGAAAATCCCGTTACAACAGAAGAGAAAATCTATAATGCCATGCTTAGGATTGAGCAACTAATTCAATCAGATGTAGCAATATCTCGAGAGGATTTGTTTGATTTAGGACAAGACATTGAGAGGCAATTGAAAGAAATCTTACCTGAATGGATAGACAAGCCTTGGATGTATGTGACACCAGAACACCAAAAGCAATTAGATTCTTGGTGTGCGGATTGGTCAAATTTCATTCTGGAATATGCTAGAATAAATATCAAGCATATAATACACATTGAAGAAGAACGTTCAGAATATCCTTTTAGGAACAAACAAGCAAAGAAAGAATTAGATAGAGAACAATTGCAAGAAATAGGGGACTATATTGTCGCACAAGAAATGGGGATTTGGTGGGACAAAAAGAAGATTCGACTACGACTTTATTGGCGCACTCTTGACGAATGGGCAGATATTATTTATGAGTGGAGTATAAAAACTGGTCGAGCTGCTGGTGCTGAGAGAGTTATGACGATTATTGATATTCAAGATGCAGGGCAAACTTGGAGTACCATAC
>DAOVPS010000175.1:0-6921 GCA_030629105.1 Candidatus Heimdallarchaeota archaeon | reverse complement strand
GGTATAAATTTGAGATGCTTCTTAACCAGAAGCCCTGGAACTTGTAAACTCTCAGCACTCAAAATTAGTATTTTACTGCTATATTCATCAACAAACTCATACTCGTATTTTAGGGTATTATCAAGCGATAAACCATAAGGCGGACCAGTTTGATGATTTAATGGATTTAATCCGTTCTTTTCTTGTTGGTAGATTCTAAAATTCCCACCTTCAAGTAAAACTCGAACAGATAATTTATCTGTAATTACATACAATCTTTCCCTATCTTTGATTTCCGCAAGTTCGATGAGATCTTTTGTTCTTGTAAACACAGGCATTTCGAATGTTGGTAATTCAATTGCTTGTCCATTGAATTGTAGTTTTGGAGTGGCTTGCAGAGTGTGTTTATTTTTCTTTCTCTTTTCAGGAATAGAAATAGGAATTTCAATACCATTGATTTCTTCCGAATTAAGTTCAATGGGGATGGTTACAGAAGAATCCTCTAAATCTTCAAATTCTACCTTTACTTCTCCTGTAATTTTCTGCTTGGTGTTATTAAGAATATCAATTGGAATCTTTATTTCAGGCCCTATAGGTGCTGTGCTAAAGTAGTTTTCATTTATACCTCGTAGTTGTATTGGTGATTGTAATTTTCCACTTGTTCCAAGTTTAATATCAAGAGAACCTAGTTGAATTTTAGTTCTTATGGATTCACAAGCTCTATCATTATCTCTGTAAAGTTTTGTCTCTTTATCAATTATGAACTCTCGAGTAATCTCTACAGTTTCACCTTTCTTGACCACAACTGAATTTGGGAATTTTTCTTTCCAAATCAAACCTTTGAATTCATCAACATCAATTTTCGCTTCGAGTTCATCGTTTTCCTCACTTTGTATAAACAAAGTCATGGAATTAGGGATTCCAATAAAGATTTCTTGTGAAGCTAATCTAGTCTTTACTGCTAGTTTTTTACCATTGAGAACTCTTTCAAAACCACAGAAATTCCATCCAAATCGATCTACTTCTGCTTCAAAAGAATCATCTTCAGCTTCAAACTTGTAAGAATATAGCTCCATTCCATCAACAATTTGTTTATCTTATGTTTGCAAAAGCTCTCTTTTGAAATTACCATACCAATCTGGGTGCTTCTCAAAATAATCTTTAGCTATTGATGCTTGTAGCAAACCTGGAATAAAATCTTGCATATACACCGATGTCTCCGGGACCCAGAAAAGACCTACTTTCTGATAAAGTGGTACTGCCTCGAGATTCCCAGACCAAGTATGCAAATCAACACGATTAATGCCATGTTTTTTAGCTACCTCTAATGATTTCAAAAGTAATCTCTTTCCAAATTTCTTGCCTTTTGCTTTTGGGGTAACTCCTAAGATTGAAATGTAGGCAGCATTTTTATCACGCCAGTGTGGATACAACCCACAATAACCCACTAATTCATCATCTTCATCAACAGCCATTAAATCAGCTATTGCTGATGTTTTATCAAGCATATCTCGTACTCTTTGTTCTGTAAAAGATATACCTCCTCCGAATCCCCCAGGCCACAGTTCATTAAATAAAGTAAACATTTCTGCAGCTCGACTAGCCATATTTGGGTCATATGTAACTATTTTACCCTTGTTTTCTGTCATCAACAATTTCTCCTTGTATTCAATTATTCATCAATATCTAGATGAATTTTAATCAGATTAATTTCCTTCCTTATTTGATTCTTAATTTGTTTTCTAGAATTTTTCAATTTACATCAACTCTTGGGTTAATTACCTACTTTAACCGTTACATTTGTCTTGGTTATGTTAGAAATAGTCTGGTCACTCAATAAGTAGGATATGATAAGAAGTGACCAAAGAAAAATGAAAATTCTAGCTGAAAGTGATTAGTTTTATTTCAAATGGATCGAATTTCAGCTTAAATTTCCCTTTAGAAATGCTCTCAGATTTCTTTACTTCGCCATCAATCTTTATTTCCGAATATTTTGAGAATATCTTTGAAATTTTGAACTCTATTTCAGTCTCAGATTCATCTAGATTAAATAGAAGAATGTGTAATTTGTTTTGTCTGATTCTAAAGGAAGAAACTCTGATCATTGGATTTTCAACTGAGAATATCGTTTTAGTTAGATCTATTTTTGGTTCTGATTTCTCAAAGGTTATGCATTTTGATGGTAGTGCAAACACTTCCGAATGATCTGCAGTAAAAGTGAGTGGATTTGCTTTGTTGTGATAAACGATTCCATAGTTGAAAGTATATTCCACATTCATTTCCTGTGCACCAGGAGTTGCTAGAAATGGTCCTGCATGCAATGGTCTTTCAGGATAATCCATCCTAGAGAGATAACCTGTTGCTCTAATAAGAGTTAATGCTAAACGAGTTTTATTTGCCAATTCCACTTCTGGTAAGCCCTTATTGAAAAGAGTGAAAGAAGCTTGTGATTTTTCATCATCTACACGTGTGAATCGTTTTTGAGCTTGAATACCTGATGGTTGTTCAAAAAATTCTTCATATTTTGGTGGATTTCCTTGTCGCTTTACAACTCCAAAATGAGTTGATGTTAAAGTGTGATCAGATTCAAAAGGTGAATCAAAACAAATACGCAAACGATGATCTTTTGCTGTATTTGTTAGAGTGGTTGTAATGTCAATCCGTGGAATATCTCGATAAAACCGGAAAATAGTCTTCACAGGAATTTTAGCTGAACCGGTTCTTTTCTCTCT
Organism: Candidatus Heimdallarchaeota archaeon; assembly: GCA_030629105.1. Taxonomy (GTDB): domain Archaea; phylum Asgardarchaeota; class Heimdallarchaeia; order JABLTI01; family JABLTI01; genus JABLTI01. The sequence continues at coordinate 4,210 of DAOVPS010000175.1, read as the reverse complement.
TTTTTCATCAACTTCAAAATATGTATCAATAATCAGTTCTTGTTGAACATCACAGAATAGTGGTCCAATATTCACTATTTTTCTCTTTACTTTAGAAATCTTAGAATTGGCTGGTTCCACTCTACCAAATGTGTACTCATCTCCTCTGTCTCCATAGTCTTCAAAACAGTGTTGTTGTTCATACAGTGTATTTGTTGTTTTATCTAAGATATCCAAAGTTCCATTTCTATTGAAGGTAATCTTATAAAACTGATTAATTATTGTGTTTTTACTTGCTTCAAATTGTGGATATACTTCTTTTCTAGTTCCTTTTTCTTTTAATTGTAACTTATTAAAACTCCAAGTTTTCAAAGGTAAAAGAGAAATAAAGGATTGTTCGGACCCGAATGTTACTTTTATGTGATACTGTTGATATTTCTTACTATCAAGCATTTCATATACTTGCTCAATCATCTCTTGAGGATTAAATTCACCTATTGGTTCTTCTCCACAAATAATCGTGACGTTACATGTTTTCGGATCAGAGCTTTCAGAGATGAAAGCTTCATTTATGTAAATGTCCATTAATTTTCTCCCAGGAAGCATTTTCAATCCTGATCTAATCATGAATGGCTTCATTGTACCCTCAAAGAATATTCTTTCAGTTGATTTCAAAGGTTGGATTTCAAACTCATTACCAAACTGATCTTTAATTGCTTTTATTTCGTATTTTGCTGATATGTTGAACTCAACAAGATTAGGAATTTCAGAGCTGTTTGTTGGATTAAAAGCAAGTAAGGATGATTCTTTGCTATCTTTTCTATTTTTATGAATGTGTTCAATTGCTTCACTTATTTGATTATTAGCTATATCCTCTGCCCAATAATATCTGGCCTTCATTTCTTCATGAGTCTGATCAACGGAGCAACCGCAAATCGAATCATGAGGTTGGTTTTTCAATAACCATTTCCATGCTAAATTTAGGTAGGATACAGGATAATCCAGTTGTTTTCGTAAGTGTAGGTACGCATGAATAGGTTCTGCAAAATGAACAAGTAGATCCTCAATTTTATTATCCCATTGTTTAATCCACATTCTTGCAGAATAAGTATCTTGCAGAAGTGGAGCTCGAACAGAAGATCGAAATTCTCCAGAGTAAATTGGCGCTGGATAATTTTCTTTCACCATTGTCTTTTTCAATTGTTGAAGATATTCATCTAACAATGAGATTTTAATTATGGAATTCTTAATCCTAACTTTTGGAACTAAATCTATCAAATGCTCTTGAGGAAGTTGGTGGTCTGTGCCATTCATTAATAAATAAGTACTAACAGGGGAAAATGGCTTTAATTCTTCAACTTTATACTTGATATCTTCTTCTAATTTTGTTAATTCTTCAGGCAAAGAAGCTGCGTTACCGTAACCAAAAGGCATGTAATTACATAATATGCTGGTTTTCGCATTTTGATGACTCTTCCAGATAAATGGAACGGTAGTTATTTCTGGACCAACACCTCTCCAAATCATTGTAGCATCAAAAGAGGTTAAATCTCCTAAAAGCTGAGGAATAGCTCTTGTATGTCCAAATTGATCTGGTAAATAACCAATATTCATAAGCGGAATTTCAAATTCTCTCGCTAAATCAAGGCTCATCTCGAGGTTCCGTACTAGACTTTCTTGGCCAACCAACCATTCATCTGGCAAAATATACCAAGGACCAACATCAATCTTGCCTTCCCTAATTTTGACTAATAATTCTTCCTTTCTTTCCGGTCGAATCTCAAAGTAATCTTCTAAAATTATCGTTTGTCCATCTAGCATGAAATGGTATTCCTTTCTTGACAGACTCTCGAGTAAATTATCTATTAGATGGACGAGTTGTGTTCGAAAAGATTGGAATGGTCGATACCACTCGCGGTCCCAATGTGTAGACGGCACAATGAAAATTGTATCTTTATTTTCCTCAGACATATCCTAACCTCATTTCAATACTTCTGGTACATGTTCCTTAATGTATTCCATCGATTCTAGAGCTTCTTGTAATGTTAGCTCAAAAACTAATGGTCCTTTGAATTTTTTCTTATGCAATTTTAAAAGCAATTTTTTTACAGGTAAATCATGTTTTCCAAGTGATTTATGGTCAATTCTAGGAGAAGCTCCATCATGCAAATGCAGTTCAGCAATCCTATCGAAGTATTTCTCAACAAAATATAAAACACTGATATCTCCGGAAAAACCAGCTAAGAGATGCCCTGTATCAAAACAAATGCTTAATCCAAGTTCCTCGATTATTGGTTCCAATGATTCAAAAGGAAATTCAATGTTCTCTACTGCTATTTTTTCTGGGGGAATATCTGCTTTGTCAAGAAGTTTACGAATTGAGTCTTCAGCATATGTACAGAATTGGTTAAGAACTAATCCTTTAGCGAATTCTGGTAATTTCATGTTAAGAAATTCCACAGTCAATGCTCCGGTTGGATGCAACACCCAACAAGTTGGATCTAAAGGTTTAGTTAATTCAATGCAATCCACAAAAGCTGCTACTGATCCATCTCTAATTTGCTCTGAAAATGCTGCTGGTTCCATCGCCCACAAAGGTAGATGAATGGAAAAAGTTATGCCTTCTTTCTTTTTGAATTCCACCAATTCCTCGATCTTCTCTGGGGTGAGAATTCCTGGAAAAACATATGGTAGATCTCCAGTGATTTCTACATGTTTAAATCCCGCTTCAACGGAATTTTTCATTACATCCAAATAATTCAAATTTGCTAGATCTACTTTTCCATCCATTATTAGACCAAATAAATCAGAGAAATCAAATGGTCTGTTTCCAAATAATAATGCCACTTCAACCACCTTCTGATTGTATTTGATCTCCTACTGATTCTTTAGTAATCGATTCAATAATTTCCGTTCCTTTTTTCTTCATAAATGGATCGAAATTACCTAGAAGAATAATGAATATTGACGCAACTATGAAGATGCCAGCAATAGGACCGAGAAGGTAGAGTCTAAATGTAAACAATTCATTATTCAAAAATCCGACAAGTAGTAATGCAATTGCTTGGAATATATTTAGTGGAATGGAATTAAATCCAGTGTACATCCCTGCTCGAGATTCTTTTGTTTCTCTTTCATCTTTGTCAGCAATATCTGCAATTATCGCATATGGGAATAAGAATGGACCAGATAAACCTACACCTAAAAGGAACGCCCATAAATATCCAATATATTCAAAGGTTAATGTTCCTATATGAATTACTTTGAAGATTAATGAAAATGGAAGTACTGCTCCTAAGAAGAGAAAACTGATGATAATTGACCATTTCTTACCAATTTTCTTAGAGACTGGTATCCAAAATAGAAAACAAATCATAATTGTTCCAAATACCAGTAAACCAAAAACAACCGTTCGAATGAAATCAGTAAACATGAGTATATCCGTTGCAAAATCCAGCACTAAAGCCGTTATCAACGTTAACCCCATTGAATATATTCCTTGAGCCATAAACCAAATGATATAATTCCGGTTCGTTAGAACCACTTTGAATTCTCTCAGAATATTTCTTTGTTTTCTTTCCACCTTTTTTTCCTTGATCATTAATAATGCCGGTATGAAGAATAAAACCTCAATTACTGCAAAAGCTACAATTGCAATAATCATTATCGTACTTGATGTCCCTGACAATGCTTCCCCTGATTCTAATCCAAGTAAGGATGGCATCATAAAGACGAAACCAAAACCCAATAAATTAGCGAATAGGTTTGTGAAATTCTGAATACCCGATACACCAACTCTATCATCTTCAGTGGTTACTTCAGCCATCCATGATTGATATGGTGTAAGAAGATACCCGTAAAAGAGGTTAAACATCGAATTCCATATTAAATACCAAGCGAAAACTGACCAGGTACTCCCAGGTGAGATAAACAAGTGCGGGATAAATATCATAATAAAAGACAGAGCTAACATTGGTGCTCCTGTCCAAATGAAAAATTTCCTTCTATTCACTTTATTTCCTGGAATTATATCTGATATGTAACCAAAAATAAAGCTAGAAAAAGCAATTATTATTTTACCAACAGCTGCAGCAGCTGAATTCAAATAAGGATAGCCTGCTAGCCCGAAGACATTATCATAAATCCAAATTGCAGCTAAAGTTGTTACACTCATGAATATACTGGTTCCAAAACGACAAATGCCATATGCCGCTTTTTGACCTGGTTTTAG
>DAOVPS010000222.1:0-3752 GCA_030629105.1 Candidatus Heimdallarchaeota archaeon | reverse complement strand
TGATTTTACACCGTTTTCTCTTTATTTTTCTCTGCTACCGAAGATTTTTATGCTTATATAAAATGGATAGAATTGACTAGCAATGACTGAAAGCAAAGATGTTACTGTCCTATGTATTTTCGATGTTCGCGAAGAATTAAGAGATTACTTGGTAAAAGGACTCGAAAAGTATCCACAAGTCAATCTAATTTTTCCAGTTAATACTGAGCCGGAAACTTTCATGAAGTATGCACCAAAAGCCGATATCATTATTGGCTGGCGTCCTACTGAAGAATTACTAAATGAAGCGCAAAAACTAAGGCTTCTCATTAATCCTGGAGTAGGTGTCCAGCATCTAACGAAACTCTTTAGCAAAATAACTCAAGATCGAAAAATAACCCTTGTTAACGGGCACGGTAATACATATTTTACAGCTCAGCATGTTGTTGCTTTGTTACTTTCACTTACAAACAAAATCATCCCTCATCACACTTGGATGCAGGAAGGCCAGTGGCGAAAAGGAGATACTGATGCGAAATCTACTCCATTGCGTGAAAGAGAAATTGGTTTACTTGGTTATGGAGCCATTAATACAAAGGTGCACAAATTCCTAGCAGGATTTGATGTTAATTTTCACATTTTGAAAAGAGATCGGAAAAGAAGAAGAACAGAATCCTATCCCACACCCATCACTAAATATTCTGAAGATGAATTACCCAAGTTTCTTGAAACAATTGATACCTTAATCGTAGCTGTCCCCTTGACAACGAAAACTGAGGGATTACTTGGGAAGAAAGAATTGGAATTACTAGGTTCTGAAGGACTATTGGTTACCGTTGCTCGAGGTGAAGTAATAGAAGAAGAGAGTTTTTACCTAGCCTTGAAAAACAAAATAATTGCTGGGGCAGCAATAGATGTCTGGTATGATTACCGACCAGAAGCTGATTCATCAGGGAGGAAATATCCAACCAAGTATCCATTTCATGAACTTGATAATGTGATTCTGAGTCCTCATCGCGGAGCATCGCCTATGAGTGATCTTCGACGTTGGAATGAAGTTATTGAGAATATCAGTCGTTTCACTCGAGGAGAAACTAACTACCTTAACATAGTCGATTTAGAAAATGAATACTAAAGAAAGAAAGGAATTGTATCCTTTCAAAAATGAAATTTATTGGTTTAAGACCAACTCTTGAATTCTCGTGCTTCTGCAACTTTATCTTTGACAATTTTAGGAGCTTTCTTTTCCTTCAAATCTTTCATAGAGATTTTCTTGTCAAATTTGTAGTTTCTGCCTTTGTAAGCAACAACAATTTCCTTGTCAACAGTAACAGTTGGAACCTCATCAGCTGCGTCAACCTTAGGTTTAGGAGCTGCTGGTTTTTTAGCAGGAGCTGCTTTTGGTTTAGGAGCTGGTTTAGCTACAGGTTTTTTAGTGGTTGGTTTCTTTTGGGTACCTGAAGCACTACCAATTCTCTTCCTTTGTAAGGTTTGTCGTTTCTTCTTCTTTGCTGAAATTGTTCGTTGTTGGGTTGCATCAACATCAATTTGAGTTGGTACTGCAGCGATAAATCCTTCTTGTCCAGGACGATTGGTTATAATTGCATACCCTTTTTCTGTTCTGATCAATGCACCCTTAGTCATAACTTTTCTTCGTGTGTATTCTTTATTTGCAGGGTTTGATTCAACATCAAGGATGCGTACCTTCTCTGCTTTTCCGGTATTCGGATCAGATATATTACAATAATCTAAACGAAGAGCTCTATACTTGTGATTTCCACCACGGGTTCTAATTTGCTTGACCCTTGGTTCACCTATTATTGTTTGAGCTTCTGGCCTGCCTAATTCGGCTTTTCTTTTCTCGTGGTGCTTCCTTAGTCTTGCACCCGATTTATTTCTTCGGCTAAGTCCCTGCCAACGTGCCATTATTTCAACAACCACTTATAATTATGAATTTTCTATATCTTCTCGCTCTTTGGTTGACTTTAAAACCTTTACTATTAATCCCAGAGAGTAATTATGATATGAAAGCATCAAATTCACTCAAGAACGAGTGGATTAAAGTGTGAGGGAAAACTCTACAAGAAACATCAAAAACATTTCTTTTAAAAAACTTTGTTCTACAATGTGACGGAAAAGAAAGTGAGAAGCCCATGGGGTTTAGGGTTCTAGTTTGATTCTCCGACTTTTATTTAGTAGTAAATTTCTTAACAGGGATATATTTCTTATCATCTGTAGCGGTACTTTCACGCAAATGAGCAGCAGTGCGAGCAAGTTGAGTAATAATTAATTGCATCTCGGAGGCATCCGCGCCTTCGGGCCAATCATATTCATCGGTTAAGTCAGCTATCGCTTTTAGGATCCCGTTCTCAATCTCTTTTTGCTCTTTCTTTCGATTTAGTAGTTCTTCTTTACATTCTGAAACAGTCATTGTATTCGACCTGATAAACCACCATGGGCTTCAAGAAAGATAGTGGGATTTTATACTAAAATACTGCCTAATACCAAGATGTTCTGCATATGTTATTAGGGATGAGCGAATGACTTTTTATTAGGTTCTGATAATAAATCTCTGTAGATATAGTAAATCTTTCATATTTCCCAGGAGAACTACACTGTGACAGCAAAAATAACAGGTGATCTAAGCATTAGAAAATTGGCAGAAAACCTCTCAGAAGGCAATAAGAAGGGAGCTTTATCAACAATTCGTTCACGATTAAGTGACGAGTTTCAAGATGATTATCAACAGTTTGTTTGGGAAGGATGGAAGCGAGCTCTTGAACGAGAAGAACCCAGTTCCTTAATTTTCCAACTTTTGAATGGTCTTGAAGATGATCAAGCGAAAATATCCTATCAAGACATCAAGAAAAAGAAAAATGAAATACTCATTCGGGATCACACCCAAACAACTCTTTCGAAATATTACATCACAACCTGGGTTTCTTTGCTCGAGATTTACTGTAACATTTGTCAAGAAAAACAATAACCTTTCTGATTAATCAATTCCTCTTTTTATCTTTGAAAAAAGTTCCACTAGAAAAAGAGGTTAGGAAATTTTATATATGATAAGTTTCTTAATCAGCTTGCAAAAGTTCCACTAGAAGTAGTGGTCTTTCCACTATTTAACGAATTGAATAATTAAACACCTTAGTAAACGCACGAATGAGTTATAACAAACCAATAGGAGATAACAAGAAAACAAATGACAGATCACCCTTTGGATGCCATATTTGATAGGTTCATAACAAGTCCAAGTATCTTTAAGAATCACGAAGTACTAAGACCAAGTCACATACCAGACAAATTACCACACAGAGATTATGAAATCCAATTTTTAGGAAAGGCTTTAGGGAGCGCTTTGAGAAACAATCGCCCAAGTAATATGTTTTTGTATGGGAAAACAGGAACAGGGAAAACAATTGTTTCAAAATACGTAACGAAATATTTACGTCAAAGGGCAGCAGAAATTGGAAAAAATGTAATATTATCAATTTTAAACTGCGTAGAAGTGGACACTGATTATCGGGTGCTAGCAAGATTATGTGAGGCTGTTGGAGAATCTGTACCATTTACAGGATTACCAACTGATGTAGTTTTCAAACGGTTCAAAGCAAAGCTTGATTCAAAGAAACAGCTTTTGATAGTTATTTTTGACGAATTGGATAAACTTCATCATAAGAGCGGTGATAACGTTCTCTATCAGCTAACAAGAATTAACACTGATCTCAAGAAAGCCCAAGTATCGCTTGTATGTATTACAAACGATTTATCTT
>DAOVPS010000051.1:0-16859 GCA_030629105.1 Candidatus Heimdallarchaeota archaeon | reverse complement strand
GTTATGAAAATAAATCGATTAGCAATATATAGTGAAAAACAAGGAAAAAAAAGAAGAAAGAGAAAAATTAGTGTTTAACGTCAAAATCTGGGCTGACATTACCCCGGCATTTTCCATAGAAGAAATCTCTTGCACACCAAGTGGATTTACCACCTTCAAATGCAAAATTAATTTCACCAGAGTCATAAATTACTCTATCATTTATCTCTACAACAATCTTATTCAGAATCCATTTATCAGCATGAACACTACGTTCTTTCTTAATGCAGAAATATTGGAACCAATCAGATGTTAAGCCTTCAGGAATATCTAAATCGAAATCATCGGTTCGACCTTTTTCAAAATCATCACAGAATGGATGATCTAAATCCCATGTGTGTTCTCCAATATACAATTTTATTGGATCATCAGTACCGCTTCCACGTTTATTATCAGTTGTAACTGTCACTTTCATCTTGTGTATTACTTCACACATATCATCGTCTTCAGACATTTTGTTTTTTCTCCAATTTTTTTTTAAAATTCAATAATTTTTTGTTCTAATTACCATATATAATTCTTCTTACTAAAAGTTGTTAGTTTATTTTCTTTACAATTCAAGTAGATTTTTTTCACATTTCTACGAAATTATCCTCTGAATAAAATAGAAAGAATATGTTGGAACTAATTACTGGGTTTTCCAACACCGTAAGCAGCGAAGCCTTTCGCTCGGAATTCTTCTAATTTTATGACGTCTCGTCCATCAATAATAATTGGTGTTTTCATTTTCTCTTTTAACCAGTCAGCTTTCAGGTCAAAGTATTCTTTATGCTTTACGAAAATAACTGCAATGTCTGCATCTGTAACGGTCTTTTCGAGATCTTTAGAAACTGTGTATGGAAATTCTCGTTGACGAACCAAAGGATCATGAATTACCCATTTCACTCCTTCTTTCTCGAGTAGCTCAACATAAGTTTCAGTTGGAGAATTTCTTGTATCTTCTGAATTTTCAATGAAAGATGCACCTAAGATAGCAACCTTTGCTTTGGCAAAATCAATGCCTGCATCTTTTGCTCCTTTTTTAGCCAAGTTCACCATATGTGAAGGCATCATTTCATTTCGCATTCTAGACTTGACGATTACATCAAAAGGTACGTCTGTTTTCCCATAAGTGTCAACACCATACTTCAAAAGCCAAGGGTCCTTTGGTAAACAATGACCGCCAACACCAGCACCAGGTAAATGTAAATCACGATAAGCATTAGAGTTAAATGGTAAGCTATTTACACACCTGCGAACTTCATTAAAGTCGACATCAAGTGATTCACATGCGAGAGCAACCTCATTAGCAAATGCAATTTGAACATCTCGATAAGTGTTTTCAACAACTTTCGCAACTTCAGCGGTTGTTGCAGAAACAGGTATTAATTCCTCATTGACAATATGCTTGTACAACCACAAACCTTTCTTGGTGCATTCTTCTGTAATGCCACCAATAATTCGAGGGTAGTTAACTATATTGTTTATTAATCTACCAACCATGACACGTTCATAAGCAAAGACTAAAAAGAAATCTTTACCAGCCTTCATGCCAGAGTTTTCTTCTAAAATGGGTTTTACAATGAATTCTGTTGTTCCTGGAGCTACAGTGGATTCAACAGCAACAACGGCTCCCTTTTTCATTTTCTTACCTACAGTAGCTGAAACTTCCCTAAGAGATCGATACAAAGGTTCATGGGTGTCTTTCTCTGTTGGGGTTTGCACATCGATAAGAATATAATCCATATCCTTTAGAATATCAGTATCATCGGTTACACGGAAGGTTTTCTTTTCCAATACAACACGCTTTATCAATTCAGGTAAATCTGGTTCATTTAAGATTGGACACTCGCCTTTATTTAAAGCATCAATCTTCCAAGCAGATCGTTCAGACCGTCTTTGAATACCAATAACATCAAAACCATCCTCATCAGCAAATAATGCAGCTGCAGGAATACCAACATATCCCATTCCTATTACTGCAATTTTTGTTTTGTCAGCCAATAGATACCAACTCGTATGTAATTTCATTTGAATAAACTAAGAATATTGGTAATTTCTCCAATAATATCTCTTACTCTTTCAGAAAGAATGCAGTTTATTACTTTTTCTTTCAGTTTCTCATTTTGCGTTGAGGAGTTGGAGCATTTTATTAATATCATCTGTGGGAAATTTGCAAAAACGATTAATGCAAACATAAACAGTTGCCTTGCCGTTTTTCATAGACTTGTATTTCACAAAATCAGTAACATTGGAAATTTCCGGTTTCTCCTCATCTGAAGGTAAAAATAGAACTATTTTGTTTGGAATATATTCACTTCTTAATGCTTGTAGCATTTCATTAGTATCAGTTTTATTGAGATTACCTACAATGACTACTTCAAAAGATGGACCAAAAGTATATTCTAAAGCAGATAAAAATAATGTAAATGAGAGTAGAGATTGTTCAATTATTGTTGAAAACAATTTATTCATTTGCACTGCTTTTTCTTCCAGACTCAAGTCCATCGTAATTCTAGAGATTCGTATCATGTTTAGCATAGCAACTGAATTTCCAGAAGGAATTGCTCCATCATAAATTTCTTTCTTACGAACAATAAGCTCCTCTCCATCATCTGGGGTGAAAAAGAAACCCCCTTTATTTTTATCCCAGAAATGTTCAATCATCTTGTCATTGTATTGTATGGCTTTCTTGAGATATTCCACTTTAAACGTTGTTTCATATAACTCTAACAAAGCCCAAATTGTGAAAGCATAGTCATCAATCATGCCATTTATAGCAATTTCACCTTCACGATAACGGTGCACTAATCGACCGGATTTTGTTTCCAAATTTTGGATGATAAAATTAAGAGCCTTTTCAGAAGCTGTGGTATAATCCTCGTTTTCAAGAATCCTACCTGCAATTGCAAAAGCTGTAATCATTAAACCATTCCAATCCGTTAGAATCTTATCATCCTTATGTGGATGAATTCGAGTCTTTCGTTTCTCAAAAAGCTTAATCCTCATACTCTCCAATTTTTCAACTAATTCTTTAGTTGAAATCTTAAGTTCAGAAGCTAAATCTGTTATTGATTTCTTTAAATGAGGAATATTACTTCCAGTCTTCTTCTGAGTAGCTTGATCTTTGAAATTACCATCTTCCTCAAAATTATATATTTGTAAGAATAAGTTACCATCTTCTTTTCCAAGAACTTCTATTATCTCATCATTTGTCCAAACATAGAATGTCCCTTCTTCACCTTCACTATCAGCATCTTCTGCTGAATAAAATCCACCTTCTGGCGAAGTCATATCTCTAAGAACATAAGAGAGAATTTCTTCTACAACTTCGCGAAACTCGATTTTTTTCGTTGCTTGATAAGCTTCAACATAAGCAATAACTAAGAGTGCTTGATCGTAAAGCATCTTTTCAAAATGTGGTAGAAGCCAAAAGGAATCAGTAGAATATCGATGGAAACCAAAACCAATATGATCATATATACCTCCTGAACGCATTGCAGTAAGCGTTTTCTCCACCATCATTAATGCTGCTTTATTCCCAGTTCTTTTCCAAAACCGAAGCAGAAACAATAACTTATGTGGAGTCGGAAATTTCGGTGCTCCTCTAAAACCGCCATTTTTCTCATCAAAAAGAAGAGTAGCTTCACGAAAAGCTTCATTTAAAATATCTTGTTTTATTTCCTCTCCAGGTGTTGTCTCAATACTCTGGAGCTGAGAAATAACCTCTTTAGCTGCTAAACGCAATTCTTCACGATTATTATCCCAATAATCCTTTATTTTTGGGATCAATTCTAGCATTCCAATACGACCAAAACGACTCTCTTTTGGAAAGTACGTACCAGCAGTAAATGGTTTCCTATCTGCATCCATTATAATAGTTAAAGGCCAACCACCACTACCAGTTATCATCTGACTGACTGCCATGTAAATATTATCAATTTCAGGTCTTTCTTCTCTGTCAACTTTTATATTTACAAAAGTCTCATTCATAAGTTTCGCAACTTCAGGATCCTCAAATGATTCATGAGCCATAACATGGCACCAATGACACGTAGAATAACCTATTGAGAGAAAGATGGGTTTGTCTTCCTTCTTCGCTTTCTCAAAAGCCTCTTCGCCCCAAGGATACCAATCCACAGGATTTGTAGCATGCTGTAATAAATATGGACTTTTTTCTTTAATTAACCGATTAGGTTTTGGTTTATTTTTGTTGGTTGTTTCTTTATTCAAAATCAATACACCTAAAAAATGAAAAGGAATATTTTTCCGGTTAACTTTGTAATTCCTTAAGTTTTTCTTTGACGCTATCTATATGACCAGCTGCCTTTACTTTATTCCAAGTTTCAGCTACTTTACCTTCAGGGTCGATTACTACAGTACTTCTAGTAACACCAAAGTGTGTTTTACCATACATGGACTTTTCACCCCAAGCACCATAAGCTTCTAAAACGGTTTTTTCTTCATCACTCAATAGTAGCACTTTTAGCTCATGTTTATCTACGAATTTTTGATGACTTTTTGGTGAATCCGGACTAACACCTAAAACTACAGTATTCATCTTATCAAATTCAGGTAAACTTGCTGTAAAATCAATTGCTTGAATTGTACAGCCACTTGTAAGATCTTTAGGATAAAAGTATAGTATTACCCATTTACCCTTGTAATTCTCCAAACAGATTTCATTACCATCTTTATCCGGCAAACAAAAAGTTGGTGCCGAATCTCCAATATTAACTTTTAACATTCATAATTACCTCAGTTTTTTTCCTTAAAATTTCTATTACTTTTTTTTCTTATTATCTCCTAAAATAACATCTAATTAATATAAATCGGTAAAAAGTATTAAGCTAATGATTAATATTCTAAGAAAAAAACTACCGAATAGATAACTAAGTATAATGATTCTGTAAAAACAAAAGAAAGAAGAAACTACTTGCCATATAATTGCTTAAGCAAAATTTCTCTAGCTATTGATTGAAAAGCTCGTTTTACTCCAATTCCTTTTGTAGCAATTGTTTCATAAACGGGAAAACCATCAAGACCAAGTCCAGAGAGCATTTCAGGTCGAGTAAGAGCACCTGGAACATCCCTTTTATTCAAAGTTACAACAATGGGGACTTCTTTTCCAAAACTATCTCCTAAGAAATCTTTGAGTTCATCAACGGATTCTTGATTATATTTTTGCATTTCCGGAGTGGAATCTAACATAAGAATGATCCCATCTACGCCACGTAAGATAACTTTCCTTTGGCTTTTGTGTCTAGTCTGTCCTGCAACTGTATAAGCATCAAGAATAACTCGTCCAGAAGCTGAAAATGGGGTAAAATCGAAATAAAGAGTTCTACCAGTAGGATCTGCAATAGATGTAAAACCACCTTTGGTTAAACCTTCGACTTGATCGTAGAGCCATCGTAAACCTGTAGTTTTTCCACTAAGAGAAGGGCCATAGAAGACAATTTTTAAGTGAATTCGACCTTGACTATCCTTTCGCAATGTTTGGAAACCTCATTTTGTGCTATTTATAAGGGAAATTATATGCGTTATATGTTTTTCTATCTAGTGCTACGGTTAATTCTTTTCGTGTTGAATAAAAAAACTATTGGTTGGTGTAAATCTTATCCTTAAGATTACTTTCATAGCTACTAATAATCATCTTGTTGGATGCCTGTCTGGATGCTTGTCTGAGTAGTATCTAAGTAAATCCGTGAAACCAAAATCAAGACTTGAATGTTGTTCTTCCTTCAATTGTTGCTCAATCATGTAAATTTTTTGTGTGGTTTTTTCTCTTCTTGAGAAATAAACTTCCGGAGTAATACTTCGATCATTAAAAGCTTTAATTAGTTCACGTAGTGTATCTTTAGCAGCTTTCAATTCAATCTTAAGGTTCATTACTTCTTCAGATTCAACTTGTCTTCTCGGTTCAATAGGTCGCTCTCTGAGTTGCTGTGAAGAAGTCGAAAAAGGTATTTCCTTCAAATCCTTAATACGTTTATCGAGCTTATCTTTTAGATGGTTAAAGTTTAGAGTGGTTCGGTAATTTTCCATCATATAAGGATCTGTAACAATATAATTTTCATTTTCATTAAAGAGAATACCAAAAATGAATTTGAGTTTAGTAATGATGTCATCTGGACATTTTATTTTAACTAAATTCTTTTCTGACATGTTGATGAATAATTGTTTCCCAGTGAAAATGTTACTTTTGGTATCTATATCTTTAATCATGGAAATAGGAACAGATTTTACTTTTTTATTGATTAATTTTGATCTAGGCAAAAAGTACATTTTCTTATTAGTTATAAACAGAGTACCAACTTTTTTGCGTTTATCTGATGGGAAAGCCATTTTAATATTTGGAAAAGCAGCAATCTTAAGTTCATATATTTCAGGCTCGAATTTCTCAATAACGTTATCAAATAATTCCGAATATAACTTTAGTTCTTTTACTTTTACTTCAATATCTTCAAGTTCATTCAAAGGATCACTAAGATAATCATTGAGAATATTGGAGTAACTTAAAGCATGAGTTTTAATGATTTTGAGAGTTTTATCGATTCCCCTTAATTTGCTGACAGAAATATTTTGATTGAAGATAAGGGTTCTAGCGTCTTGATATATGTGTTGACTAACTTTGTCTAGGATTTCTGATGCTCTTTGAATTATTTCATAAAAAAGATCTTGTATACGCAATAAGTTACCTTCAACGTTTGGATAAAGACCAAAACGTTCTCTACGCATATGTTTTGCTTGAGTTACAATTTCAGAGTACTTGTTTGTAAAAGCTTTGATAGTATCCAGACCTGTGCTAAGCAAATTAACGTTACTACTAAATTCCTCTGAAAGACCATCGATTTTTCTCTTTGAATCTTTGATTTTAATTGATGAGCACATTGGACATCGTTTCAAAGTTTTCTCAGCAGTTAGATGGTTTATTTTCCCACAAACTTCACACTTATTTCCAATGCTAATGTGCGCGCACTCGTTACAATATGTACAATCAGTTTTCTCAGAAACAATGCAAGCAGTGCAAAACGTGCCACCACAATCTTCACAATAATATAGATAATCATTATATTGATAACACTTTAAGCATTTTTTATTCGAATCATATCCCAATTTTAATCTCACGCTCGCATTGTTTGTGATTCCACATCGTTGATACAAAAGTATTCAACTTGTGATACTATCATCTAAATGTAGACTCATAAGCACAGATTCTACATCTAGGGTTGCTATTATACTTAAACTAAGGTCGTTTTTGAAAATAAGTGATTGTAATATGAGGATGTTTTCCTTAAAATACTTAAAAAAACTGTTTTTTCATGCTTTACATTCTAAAGCAAACATTTTAGGTATGCTTTAAACGAAAAATAAATGAAGGGTGAAACTAAATAATTAATACCTAAAGTGAGAGTATATTATTGTGAATGAAGGTGTGCAAAAAGGGATGGAAGACAAGAAATCATCAGACTTCCTTTGGAAGATTGTGCTCTGCGGTACAAGTTTCGTAGGCAAAACGACTGTAAGAAAAAGAGCTATGGGAGAGCATTTTGCAGAAGAGTATATTTCAACTGTAGGAGCCGATTTTTCTTCATATAAATTGAAACTTGGAGATTTGACTATAGGATTTCAGGTATGGGATTTAGCTGGTCAAGACAAGTACAAGTATATTCGTTCAAGTTTTTATGGAGGAGCAACAGGATGCTTCTTAGTTTTTGATGTCACAAATCCAAAATCAATGAAGGATTTATCCTTATGGGTGGACGAAGCAATTAGATACTCAAATGGTACTATTGAGATTTTTGTAATTTGTGCGAATAAAATTGACTTGAAGGATAATCGAGAAATAACAAAGGATATGGGAGAAAAATATGCTTTAGCAATAAGAGAAAGCTCCGGTCTTCAATGCGAGTATATTGAAACATCTGCGCTAACTGGGGAAAATATTGACATAGCTTTTGATTTAATGGCAAAGTGTTTGCTTGAACGTGAAGGAATTAGTCCTGTTAGACCTAAAGAAGAAATTATTGAGGTAGCTGACGAAAGGTCTGCAAGTGGTGCTGAATCTCAAATTGAAGGATCTGAACCTTTGACTACTGAAAGTATTCGTGAGACAGTAACTACTAAAGTTATTGATACTATACCTTCGACAAGTAAATCATTAATTATAGATGAAGATAGTGGGGAAGCAACAGAGAAATTAATTGCAGAAGTAATGGCAGTTCTCGATGAAACAGATGAGATAATTATTGGACGAGAAAAAACAGAAGATGGAGAACGAGCAATAACAGTAACCAAGGATGAAATTACAGAAAGGGTTGTAGAAGATGAACAAGCTCCTGAAATTAGCAACGAACTTGAACGAGTTTTGGGACAAATAAATATTAAACTTGATAGTTTAACTGATCGATTAAAGGGTTTAGAAGTAGAAATTTCTCAAGTAAAACCTGAAGAATTAGTAGCAGAACCAGAAGAGGAAATAGAAAACATTGGTGATATGAGAGATGAACTAGATATAATCACTCAAGAAACACCAGTTGCAAAAGAACCTATAGAAGAACTTGTGGAAGAAATTGTCGAAGAAGCAAGTTCTGAACCAGAAGCTGAAATTGCAATGCCAGAACCTTTGATTCCCCTTGTAGATGAATCAGAAAAAGAGAAATTAGATGAGGATCAGAAGGTTTTGGAAAGTCTTGTAGACACTCTTCCCCTTCATCCTAAACCTATTGAACCTAAAGAAACACAAGAAGAAATTGAAGAGAAAACAGAAGCAGTAGAAGTTGAACCAGAAGAAGAGAAAGTGGAAGAAATATCGGAACCAGATTCAATAGACGAAGACTCATCAATTAGATCCTTAATTGATATACCCGACGACGAACTTGTTGAAATACCTGATGAAGAACCCTATCTATCAATTGAGGGAGAAGATGAGGACGAAGAACTTGAGGATGAATTCAGCTCAGATGATAGTGTTATAGGAACTGAATTATCTAGTGCAATGATTTCAGAGCTAAAGGACATGTCAGAGGATGAAGAAGAACAAATAGAAACAACACTGACACAACCGGTCCAAGTTGATACAATCGAGAAGAAAAATCATTGCCCAATATGTGGAGAAGAAACAAAATACATTAGACAATATAATAAATACTATTGTGTAAAATGTGGCCGATATTTAATTTAAAAACATAATAATTAGTGAGGAATCAAAAATTGGCAGACGATGTTCTAATCTTAAAAACCTCTGGAGTACCATTATACGCAAAATGCTTTGGTGGCCAAACATGTAAAAACCATCCAGATCATGCATTACAAAGTGGTTTTCTTGCAGCTTTGTTTTCATTTTCAAAAGAAGCCTTTAGTTCAAATGGAGTAAAATCAGTGATTTTTGAGGATTTCAAGTTAGATTTCAAAGTTGATGAAGAAAATGAATTAATCGTTGTTTTAACGAATCCACTTGGGGAAGATGAGAGTAAAATTAAGAAACACAAGAATGATACACATAGAACTTTCGTGGAGAAATATCATCCAGTAATAAATTCACTTGTATATGACACAAATTTGTTTGCGGATTTCGATCAAGACTTAGTGAAATTGGATGTAGTGACAAATAATGCCAAGAAAGACCTTCCCTTAGAAAAAATTCCGTTCTGGAAAAAAATTTTTGCTCGAAAAAAATAACTTGAATTTACTTTTCTATTGGAAACACCGCTGTTTCCGAGTGCCGTAAAAGATAAAAGAGAAATCCTCTATTGGAAATAAGGGTAAGGTAATGAATGCTGAAACTTTCGGGAAAACAGACCTCTTTCTTTGGGATCACACAAGCCCTGAAGAGACAATAAAATTCTTAAAAAACGCTTATGACTTCTTTAGTTCAAGTTCTGTGAAGGATTCTTACAAAATTTTTGCATTGAAAGTAGTAGCGAAGTATATCACAAAAGCAGGCTTCCCTCGAGACCAAAAAGCTTTGAATGCTGCTGCTTTGTATATTGTGAACAGATTACCCGCTTCTCATCCCAATCATAGTTCAAAAAAGGAATTTGCTGAGAGACTTAAAGTTCCAGAAACAAGTCTAGATTGGTATGTGAGCTCCATAACTGAGAATCTAGAATTTTTTACATTACGTGATAGGAAAAACTTTCCGTACTATGTTGAAAGAGATGGGATAACTTTTGCAGTAATTTCATCTGTAGTAAAGGTCTTCGTAGAGGAATCCATAGTTCAAGGTTTAGCTGAATTGAAACCATTCGACATAAAAAATGTCGTAGATCAAATACTAGATATGTTAATAACTAAATTACGAATAGTTCCTCCGGTTTTTCGTCGAGATTTAACAAACAAAATCGAAGCTGACCTACAAGAAGAATTCGCAGATGCAATAATTTAATTCTTTTTAAGTTGAAAAATTGGAACGGTTTCAAGGGAAAGATAACAATTATGACTGGACGATTTGCAATTAAAATTGCTTACATTGGAAAAGAGTACCAAGGATTTCAAAGACAAACAGAATCAATAAAAACCGTAGAAGGGACGATACTTGACGCATTAATAGAACTTGAAATTATAAACAATGCATCCGAATCCAAATATTCGGCTGCAGGACGAACCGATAAAGGAGTCAATGCAATAAGTCAAGTAATAGCTTTCAATTCATTAAAGGACAAAATATATCTAGAAGAAATTAACGATCTCTTTCCAAGAGATATTTATGCTTGGGCTAAAGCAGAGGTGATAGAAAATTTTCATCCGCGAAGAGATGCCCTCTTGCGAACCTATCGATTATATCATTACTACTCTAATGAAAATCTTAAACTGATGACAAAAGCATTGAAGAAATTAAAAGGCGCCCATGATTTTGTGAAGCTATGTAAAAAA
This sequence comes from Candidatus Heimdallarchaeota archaeon, assembly GCA_030629105.1. GTDB lineage: Archaea > Asgardarchaeota > Heimdallarchaeia > JABLTI01 > JABLTI01 > JABLTI01. Next base: position 5,963 of record DAOVPS010000051.1, on the reverse strand, counting down.
TCAGATAACTTACATGATGGAAGCCCTAAATCTACCGTGCTAACCTTAGAAACTGCTAAATTTAAATTGCAAAACAATTTGCTGGAATTTGAATTCTCATCCAGAAGCTTTCTTTGGAACCAAGTAAGAAAAATGGTCTCTATAATTATAGATATAGGGGCTGGGAAATATCCTCCTGAAATTATTGATGAAATATTAAATCCTCCTACCTCAAAACCAAAAGGTGGGATAAAACCAGTACCACCTGATGGTCTAGTTTTATATGATATTTATTACAAAAACATAGAATTCATTCCAATTACTAAAAAAGCATCTTTTGAAACACGATTACGAGAAAAGCTTAATTTCTATTCCTCAACTTCAGCTGTACTTAAGCTAATGAAAGATGCACTTACAAAATAGACCCTTTTTCCTTTTACTAATAGTTTGGGTAGAAGGGATACATACAAAACATAGTTCTATCTTATTTTCCTTGGCTGTAAGAAATTTGTAAACGCGATGGATGCAATTCAATGAATTCTAGTGATTTTCAAACAATAAAGACAGTTGATGAGTCAAATCAAAACCACAAACAGAAAGCCCAAAAAGAAGATTGGTTTAGATTAGATAATGCTGCAACAGTATTCTCCTTTGTTACATCAGCAAGGATACCATGTATGTTTAGACTTTATGCTAATCTAAAAACACCCATAAATGTATCAATTTTACAGCAAGCTCTTGAAAATATAATAACCCGATTTCCATATTACAAAGTAAATCTAAGAAATGGTCTCTTTTGGTCATATTGGGAAACAAACTCCGGAATGCCAATTGTCATTGAGGAAACAAAATATCCCTGTAAAAAAATGCCTATAAGAAAAAAAGGAATATTTCCTTTTCGAGTTAGAGCATATTATAATCGAGTTTCCGTAGAATTTCATCATAGCATTACGGATGGAACTGGTGCGTTAATCTTCCTAAAATCACTTGTTGGGGAGTATCTCAATTTAACAGGCATATCAGTGAGTGATTGGCAAGACATATTCAGATCTGATCAAGAACCTCATAATGAGGAATATGATGATGCATTCAAAAAAAATTATCAAAAATACTTGCCTGGTCCACCTAGAGTTTCTAAGGCTTTTCATTTACCATATAAATTAGAACCAAAAGGAGTTTATCACCTAACAATAGGCATTATGCTAATTAAACAAATGCTCAACAAATCAAAAGATTTGAATGTCACATTAACTGAATATTTAATTGCTGTTTATTTAGAAGCGTTACAAAATATCTTGTTCAGTTTCCCAATAAAAAAACAAAAGAGGTTACTAAAACCCATACGATTAATGGTTCCAGTAAATCTTAGAAGATTCTTTCCCTCAAAAACTATGAGGAATTTTTCCTTATATGTAACACCAAATATTGATCCTAGATTAGGACATTTTTCTTTCGATGAAATATTAGAACAAGTTTATCATTATATGCGAGTAGAAGTTTCTGACCGATACATAAGTCAACAAATAGCAAGGAATGTAAGAGGGGAATTACATCCATTAATTCGAGTAACCCCATTGTTCATAAAGAGATTATTTGGAAAAATAATTTATAATGGTCAAGGAGAATTCTTGTATTCAGGAGTAATCACAAATCTAGGCAAAGTGTCTTTACCAGAACCATTAAATAGCGAAATTGAAGACATTCAATTCCTCTCAGCACCAAGTCCTGTAACAAAGACAGGTTGTGCAGTAAATAGTTTCGGTGAAAAACTTTTCATTAATTTTGGAAGAACAATAAAGGAAGCTCATGTAGAAAAATTGTTCTTTAGAAGATTAGTAAAAGATGGAATTAAAGTAAGAATTGAAACAAATTAGGAGTAGTGTATAGTTGACAGAAATCAAAGCCTTCTGCAGTAGATGTGGAGTAGAAGTTGAACCACACAAATCAAAATGTCCATTATGCGGAACTTCAATACAACATACAGACGAAGAAGAGCCAACTAGTTACATTAAGAAATATCCAGATGAACCTGCTGTCAAAACAGAAAAAGAAGGACGAACTGCAAAACAAAAAAGAAGACTGATTTGGGAAGTTACTAGTGTATCATTATTAATTCCTTTACTGATCACTCTTTTCATTGATCTTATTGTTAATAAAACAGTTACTTGGTCATTATACTCAATTTCATCCCTAATTCTAGCTTGGTTTGTAATATCAGCACCATTGCTGTTCCCGAATAAACTACCAATTTTGTATATAGGCGAAACTCTCCCACCAGCAATATTCTTACTAGTAATTGATAAAATTGAAGATGGGCAAATTGATTGGCTCTTACCAGTAGGATTACCTATTGAAGCAGTAGTTGCAGTCATTGCAGCAATTGTAATTATCGGGTCCATAAAGATCAAAAATAAAGGTTTGAACATAGCGGCATTTATTCTCTTCGGTGCTGGATTAATCTGTCTTGGCATTGATTTCATAGTAACAAGCCATATTAACGGAACATTTGGTGTAAGTTGGTCCCTATATGTTATAGCATCAACAATAGTAATTGGTGGGTTCCTTTTGTATATACACTATCGATTAATGAAGAATATAAAATTACAACGAAAATTGCAAATATAGTCGTTCGAATTGAAACTAGGTTGACAATTATTAACTTCTGAAATGAAAGGAATCAAGGAAAGAACACTTCTGAAAGCAAGAGAAGAAGCCATAAAACTCCTAAAAGAGAACATAACTTAAGAACTGAAATTTCTCATCATTTAGAACTTCATTATTTAATAAATCATGTTTATTAGTGGAGGGAAGCAAAAGGAACATAGAAAAATAAATCTTAAATGGTGAAGAAATGAGCGAAGTAGCAGTTGAAGCAAAAATTAAGAGAAGAACCATAATAATATTCAGTATAATAAATATCATTTTAGTTGCTGGATTAATTGCGTTCATCATAGCAAAAATCGATGGTGGCGGAGGAGAATTAGATTCTGAATTAGTATTTGCTCTAGGAATATTTTCATTATTAGTCATGATCATTGCTGGAGTAGCTGATTTAATTTATTTGATAATCGTTCTTGTTAGAAGATCAAAGAGGAAAAATACAATTGAAGAAATCTATAGGTAAAATGAGAAAATAATGGCTATGCCAGAAATAAAAGAGATTGAAAAGAGAACCTTGCTTAAAGCAAGAGAGGGAGGTATTAAGCTTTTGCAAGACAATATCAAAACATGAACTTAAATCCGATGGTGTTCCAGAAAAGTTAGCACAATTTCGTTGAATAGATTAGGTTTTTCTGCTGGTAAGACATGCCTGGTACCATCAACCACGCAGAGTTCTGCATTGGGGATAGCATCAACCGCTATTTGTTTACTTTCGATTGAAGAATAATCAAACTCCGATGCGATAATTAAAGTGGGGCATTGGATTGATGGGAGTTCGTTCACCACCGACCAACCTTTAAGTGCCATCATAGAATTAATGTACGAACGTTTATCGTTTTTAGCAATACTCTCAATCAATAATTGACGAAGATTAGCTTGATGGGGGAAAGGAAAGACTGCTTTCGCAATCGATTTTCCCATGAAACGCATTCCTAAAAACAATACTATCAATAATCGTTTTATCGCAGTTAACGTTCCTTTAAGAGATTTAGAACCGACGGAAAGACCCATGTTTACTCCGATAAAACTATGGATCATTTCAGGATAATGAATTGCCAATTCGTATCCAATTGCACAACCCAAGGATAATCCCAGAATATGAGTGCGGTCAATATTCAGCTCCGTTAATAATTGGTTACAATCATCAGCAAATTGTTTGATTGTATAAGAACCTTTGAGTTTGTCCGATAATCCATGTCCTCTCAAATCAACAGCAATAACTGAGTAATTTTCCGAGAAAGCTGAAATTTGTAACTCCCAATCTTGCGCATTCGATCCCAATCCATGAATCAGCAATAATGGATCTCCTTTTCCAGTAACTTCGTAGTTAATCCCAACACCGTTAATAGAAATCTTTGGCATGACTGACCAATATCCCCTTGTTACTAAAGATTGTTTCGTTTTTTTTACTCTGCAAATTCTTTTAATCAAGATCTTGATCCTATCAGAGATACATCGAGACACGAGTATTGCAAATCAGAAAGCAACAACATAACTAGTGGTTAAGACAGTAATAACTGTTAGAAGGTAGAAATGGCGCCCCGAGCGGGATTCGAACCCGCGTCCATCGGGTGACAGCCGAAGATGATAGGCCGTACTACACTATCAGGGCGAAGAAGATTTGCAGTTTGATTCGAATGTTTCTGCTTTATAATATTTTCGTTCTTTTCCATGAAAAGTAATTTTCTTGAAATATCTCTACTATTCACTATTTTTTATATCCTCAATTAACTCGTCAACTTTCATTATTCTAAAACCTGCTAATTCTTCAAAGGTTTAGTTAGTACTACTTCAACTAGCTCATTTGTTTCCTCAAATATTGGATCAATAATTTCAATTTCTACAGGATTTCTCTTTTCATGAACTTCTGTTACATTTCCTAGTTTTTTTGATTCTATATTTTCATTCGAATTCTTTTCTTTCATAGCATTTCTTTTTCCAATCTTTCTTTTATAGAAAAGGTAACCAAAGATAGCCCCCGCAACTACAGCAACAAAAAGTACCACAATAAGAATTATTTTCCCAATTCGAAATAACTCTTCGAAACTATCAAATCCAATTATCAGAGGTAGAAGAGCAAGAACTGCAAATGATATTAGTACAATAAATCCGACATCAGAATTATCCGAATTGTTACTAGTCATTAAAACTCAGGAATGAGTATGTATTAAATAATAAAAGCTCCACACTCTTGAGAGATTAAAAAGTATATAATGAAATACTTTGATTTGTAAAATTAGCTAAGAATAAAGCTTAATAGTTCGATGAACAAGTCTAAATGTAGCGTAAAACACCGATAATAATTATATTAAGATGAATTGTGAAATATTGTAAGAATTTGAGGGTAATGCATGGCGAAAAAACAATCCTCTCTAGATGCTTTCTTTGCTGAAGAGAAAGAGAGTAAAGAAAAACCTAAAGCTAAAAAGGAAAAAACTGATGCCAAACCTGTTACAGAAACATCACAAATTGCTGAAAATGAGAAAGATGTCATTGATGAATTCGAGAAAACACAAGATGAAGACGAGGATGTAATTTTTGAAGGAGCACCAGTAGAACATTGCCCAATAAATACCCCCCCACTATGTCTCTTACAATCTGTATACGATGGGAAAAGTGGAAAAGCTTTTCTCTACTTACTTGATGAGCATTCAAACAAATTATATGGTTGGTATGATAACACGAACCATCAGCCCTATTGTCTTTCAGACTTGTCGGAAACTGAGTTAAAACAAATTTCTCCTATTAAGAATTTCTCAAAAATAACGGGTTATGAACCCCTCAAACTTAGAAATCTATTGATTGATAAAGATGTCAAAATGACAAAAATTAGTGTAACAGATCCCCTTGCTATTGCTGGCGGTTTTGACAGTCTTAGAGATAAACTCCCTGCGGCGTGGGAAGCAAATATTAGATATCATCAAAATTATCTTTATGATCGGTTATTGGTTCCGGGAATGTATTATCAAATTAAAGAGGGAAATTTAGAACCGGCTTTTCCAAAAATCGAAAAAGTGGTTGAAAAACAAGTTCTTGAACTTTTCAAAGACTCTCCAAAAGAAGTTACAGAATTAATTCCCCAATATCTTCCATTATTATTAACAAGAATTCCTCACGTAAAACGGGCAGCAATTGATATTGAAGTTTATACGCCAGATATGACTCATTTAGTAGATCCAAAGAAAGCAAATGAGAAAATTATCTCTGTAGCTTTTGCCGGAAATGATGGTTTGAAAAAAGTTTTCACTTTGAAAAGAGATGATGTTCCACTGGGAACTCGTTCAAAGAATTTATCAGAGGATGTTGAAATTCAATTCTTTGAT
>DAOVPS010000215.1:0-4122 GCA_030629105.1 Candidatus Heimdallarchaeota archaeon | reverse complement strand
TGTCATTTTCTTTCTCCTGCTAGCAAAAAACTATTATCGTTTCAGTTCTTTCTCAAACTCTCTTAAAATTGGTGGGATGTTTGTCTTCAGATCCGTTTTATTTTTCTGTTGTTCTACTGTCACAGTAAGCTCTGGGGGGTTTTTGCCTTCGGTCGTATTCTTGTCTCCTGTCAAGTTCAATAAGCCGCCCAATTTTAAGAATTAAGCTATTTTGCCAAACCTAATTCCTATAATTTAAAGTCATATTAAATTATTTTGCCCAAATTGCTAGTTTCTTCATGTTTTAAAGGGTAAGAATTCATTTCAACTGTATCTAATTCTCTAGGAAAAATTCTTAACAAAAGTCAAGTATGTTTTGATTTGTTAAACATGACTTTAATAGCTTTAGAAAAAAGAAAGAAGGATCTAGAACTTCTGGTTAAACATGAATTCGATATCCTCATCGTAGGTGGGGGTATAACCGGTGCAGGTATTGCTTGGGATGCAGCAATGCGAGGTTTGAAAGTAGCAGTCATTGACAAAGAAGATTTTGGAGCTGGCACAAGTAGTGGTTCCTCAAAATTAGTGCATGCAGGTATGCGATATTTAGCATATTTAGAATTTAATCTTGTGAAGCATGCTTCTAAAGAGAGAATGTGGATGTTTCGAGCGCTTCCTCACATAACTGAACCAATCCCATTTTTAATCCCTGTTTTTAAAAAAGGTAAGAATACCTTTGTAAGAATGCTATTAGCTGGTACATTGTATGATATTTTATCTGGATTCAAGAACACCGATAAATCTGCTTTTCTTTCTAAAGAAAAAACTTTGGAAAAAATTCCAAATCTTAGAAGTAATACATTGAAACGTTCATTATTTTACTGGGATGGTATAATGGATGATGCTCGCGTTACGCTTGAGACTATTCTTTCTGCACGAGAATATGGAGCTATTACTGTTAATCATGTTAAGGCGGATTCATTTATTAAAGAAACCAATTCTGAGTTAGGTGAGATAGTTAAAGGTGTGACTGCAATCGATACCTTATCTGATGAGAAAATCACAATAAAAGCGAAAATTGTAATTAATGCTACTGGGCCATGGACTGATCAAGTAATTGGAATTCTTGGCGATGAATCAAAACTTCTTAGAACAACCAAAGGGATCCATATAGTAACAAAGAAGCTTTTTGATAGCAATACTGTTGTTGTAATAGTCACTGATGATAGGAGAGAAATGTTTGTAATTCCTTTCAGAAAGAAATATACTCTCATTGGAACAACAGATACTGATTATAGAGATAAATTTGACCATGTAGCAGTAACACAAGAGGATATTGACTATGTAATTTCAGCTGTGAACAATGATTTCCCAAATAGCATAACAAAGGATGATGTTATTAGTGCATACTCTGGTATTCGACCACTAATTCTTTCACCAAAAGCTAAATCAGAGACCAAAACCTCGAGATGGTATGAAATTATTGAAACAAGACCAAACCTTTTGACTGTTACAGGTGGTAAATACACAATCTTTCGTTTTATGGCTGAGAAATCCGTCAATAAATGTCTCGAAATTTTAGATTTGAATAAAAAGGATTATCCATGCAAAACAGAGAAAAGTCAGCTTCATGGTGGACAGGGAATAACTTACATATTTGATTACTTGAGAAAGCATGTTCCTCCGTTAATGAAGAAATACGATTTGGACTTTGAAGTAGTGGATCATATTGTTCATACATATGGTACTGCTCACACAACGATCTTTGATTTAATTGATAAAAATGAAAAACTTAAGGAAAGAATTGCTGAAGATAGACCACACATTTTAGCTGAAATTATCTACATTGTGGAAAATGAGATGTGTCAAACACTGAGTGATTTCTTATTAAGAAGAACCCAACTACAATTAATTGAAAACCAAGCACTTGATTGTGTGGAAAAAGTTGCAAAGGAAATGGGCAAAATTTTAGGATGGGATAATAAGCGACAGAAAGAAGAGATAGAGAATTATAAGAAAGACTTAATGTGGAAGCCATAAAACTACTGTAGGATTAATTGAAAAGAGAAAAATGTGAGATATAAAAAATGAAAGCAATAATTTGTAAAGAAATAATCCCTGTAACAAAAGAACCAATCAAAGATGGTTTCATTTTAATAGATGACAAGGGAAAAATCAAGAAAATTAATTCCGGCAAAAATATTCCTAAAGAAGCGGAAATCATTGATGCAAGCAACTCAATTGCATTTCCAGGCATAGTAGATAGCCATTGCCACGCGACTGTTTTTGAAGAAGGTATAGGAATGGGTTTGCAAGATGGTAATGAGAGTACAGATCCTATCACGCCGCATATCAGAACTTTAGATGCGATTAATCCTGCAGACAAAGGATTACGTCGAGCTGTTGCTGGGGGAATCACTACTATTGCTGTTGCTCCTGGAAGCGGTAATGTTGTTGGTGGACAAATAACTACCATTAAAGCTGCGGGAACTATAGTTGATGATATAATTATTCAAGAAAATACAGGCATGAAATGTGCTTTTGGAGAGAATCCAAAGAGATTGTATGGTAGTAGAAATGTAATGCCCTTAACTCGTATGGGCAGCCTTGGATTATTCAGGCAATTAATGGTTGAAACAAAGAATTACATGATTAAAATAGAAGAATACCAAAAGAAATCGAAACAGTACAAAGAAGATTTGAAGAAATACAACGAAGAGAAGAAGGATGATAAGAAAAAGGATTTGAAAAAACCAGTTAAGCCTACAAAACCTGACAAGAATATCAAGTATGAAGCAATGATTCCAGTTTTTGAAAAGAAAATCCCGCTAAGAGCTCATGCGCACCAAGCTAATGATATTGTTTCTGCTGTTCGTTTAGCAAAGGAATTTGACGTTGACATTATTATTGATCACTGTAGTGAAGGGCATCTAATTCTTGATTTCTTGGTTAAGAACAAAATACCAGCTGTTGTTGGACCTACAATTTCATACAAATCAAAAATCGAAACGAGAAAGAAGACTTGGAAAACCTTAGGTATAATGCATAAAGCTGGAATGCTAGTAGCTTTAACATCAGACCATCCCGTCACTCATTGCCAATACCAATTCATCTATGGCATATTAGCTCACAGAGAAGGATTATCACGACAAGGAACTTTCGAGATTTTAACAATAAATGGTGCTAAAATCTTGGGTCTTGAGGATAGGATTGGATCCTTGGAAGCAGGGAAGGATGCCGATATTCTCTTGCTCAGTGGTGACCCATTAGATGCTCGAACAAAAGTTCAGAAAGTATTCATTGATGGTAATTTAGTTTTCGATATTGAAGATGGAGAAGAGTTATTTTAGAATTCCTCTCCTCTACTATTATTTTTTCTTTCAGCCATTTTTTATTATTTAATAATAATTGAACTGTGCAAAACGCTTAATTAGCATAACAATAAAGAAATTTTGTGTGATTACCTATGAAAGCTATTTTATGTGGTAAGATAATTCCAGTCACAAAAGAGCCTATTGAAAATGGGCATATTTTGATTGATGATAAAGGAAAGATAAAGAAGGTCGGAAAAGGTTTCGATGTACCCAAAGATGCAGAAATTATTGATGCTAAGAAATGGGTTGCTTTTCCGGGAATAATTGACGTGCATTGCCACGCAACCGTTTTTGAAGAAGAGGTTGGTCTTGGTTTACAAGATGGCAATGAATGTACTGATCCAATTACTCCTCATGTTCGTGTTTTGGACGCTATTAATCCAGTTGAAAAAGGTATGAAACGAGCAATTAGTAGTGGTGTTACATGCGTTTGTATTGCTCCTGGCAGTGGGAATGTTGTTGGAGGGCAAATGACTACCATCAAAACTCATGGGAGAATTGTCGATGATATGGTCATTCAAGAAGTTGCAGGAATGAAATGTGCATTTGGTGAGAATCCAAAAAGAGTTTATGGTGGAATGCAAAAAACTCCCTCTCCTCGTATGGGGAATCTTGGCGTTTTCCGTCAGCTGATGATGGAAACTCAGAATTATATGAACAAATGGGATGACTACAAGAAAAAGCTCAAGCAATACAAAGAAGACTCGAAAGAGTATGAAAAGAAGAAAAAAGAAGACAAAGATAAAGATCTTAAGAAACCTGTTGAACC
>DAOVPS010000012.1:0-31653 GCA_030629105.1 Candidatus Heimdallarchaeota archaeon | reverse complement strand
TTCTTTTTTGTAAAAAAAATAATCGTAAAGAAGTGAAAGTTATTTTTCTTCTTCTTTTCCTACAAATTCTTTTTCTGTATCAAATTTCTCAGTGAATTTTTGTCTTTCTGAAATTTTCAGCATCTATTCTTCACCACGAATAGCTGATAGAAGTTTTAAATCCTTCATTTAATCACAACACTATATAGGAGAAAAAAAAAATAAAAGGTTTTCATTCAGAAAACCATGACTAATCTTCTGGTTTTGCCATTTTTGATCCGAGTCTATAACCAGCAAATGTCTGTGGATATAGCGCCATTCGTATTATCAATAGGATAGGCATAAGTATCCATAATAAATTGGCTGCAAGGATAGGTAAAGGTTGACCTCCAGCATATTTTGGATCAGTAAATTCAACGATGAAAATTATTGTAACGTTAGTTAACATCATAGTAGCCCACATGATACTTGTAATTCGTATCCAATTCTTTCCTCGAATAAATGCATAAATGGCTGTAATGTAAAATGGACCAAATAAAATCACATCAATCCAAATAGTTGCACGCCACCAAGGGTCTCTGTGGAGTAAAGCATGATCAAATTGACCTACAAAATGATTCAAATCAACAATAAATTTCGGTGGCCAAATAGGATAATCTCCAGGAGCTAATGGCCAATTTGTTGTATGATCTGCACCAGAGACAACTAATTGCTCAATATCAAACATATAACAAATGAAGATTATATTGATGAAAAAGAAAACCAACAATGTTATATCAATTATTTTTCTAGTAAGATCTCTATCTTTAACAGGAATAGCAGTTCTCATAGTAATCAACTTATAGTTAGGAATAATTGTGATTATCTCAATCTGAGAACGTATTATGAAATAAAAATATAATCTAGTTTGGATTAACTTATCTTCTATTTTACTATAAACTAAATTAACAATAATATTGATAATAATTCAACGAAGTGTACAAGTCAATAACAGGAAAAAGAAGAGTATAACCTCAATGAAATCCAAAGTCTTTGTTTTAGGTATTGCTGGACCTTCTGGATCAGGAAAATCAACCTCAGTCAATAAAGTAGCTGCTTTACTGGAAGATTCTGATACGATGTTTTATGATGATTATCGACCAAATTATGATAAGCTTACTGAAGATTTAGGTGAATTACGGAAAGGGAATCCAATAACTTATCCAATAAAGAAACGTATCATTCAACCAAAAAAGTATATTGTGATAGAAGAACCCACTGGTCGACAACGTAAAGGAATGAAAGATAAAATTGATTTTTTGGTCTATATCAATATCCCACTTGAAGTTAGTTTTGCTCGAGTTCTTCTGCGGAGTCTTGAACAATCCGAGGATAATGGTATAAACACCTTTTATGAAACGATTGGTCCACAATTTGAACCAAGATTTTCTGAAAAACCTACAAAACTTATGCATATAATGCATTGGCAATTGCGGATGTATTTACAAGAACACAGAGAGCTTTATCTCAGAGATCACATTATCAATATGGAAGACGCAGATTTAGTAATTGATGGTATGAAATCTAAAGACGACCTAGCAAATGAGATAATTAAGAAATTACTTTAAATTTTTTTCAGCTACAATTAGATTCTTGTAGGTTATTTCAAGTTGCTTTTCAAATAAAGCAATATCATCATTTGACAGTCCTTGATAGAATAATTCAGTCATTTCCAAAGAAACTTGTCGGTATTTCTCATGTAAACTCTTATCTTTTTCAGTTAATTTGATACAAATTTTTCTTCTATCTTCATTTGAAGGCACTCGTGCAATATAACCCATAATTTCAAGTCTATCAAGCATTGAAGTCAAGGTAGTCTTACTAAGGGATGTTTTTTTGGCTAGCTCTTGAATTGGAATATTGTCATCTCTCCAAAGAACAAACATAATTCTTCCTTGTGCAGGATTAATCTCGATCTGATGTTTTTTCAGTAATTTTGTAAATATACGACCTGATAATTGATGGATTTTTGCAATAAGAAAACCACCTTGACTTTGAAGCTTCATTTCAATCACTTAAAGTTAGTTCATGTTTACCACTATGCCATGCTTTCATAAATTTTGGTCTCAATCGAAGTATAGTAAAATCCGGATCAGTATGACCTTTAGGATAGTATTGACGCATTCCTTCATGCCAAATACGTTTCTTTAATTCAGGATCATTTACAATTTCAATAATTCCTTGCATCATTATTCCTTTGTATTCATCTGGTGAACAGAAATGCATTGCAGCTGAATTATTTGCTAGTATTTGTTTGATTTTATCTGATGAAGTATTTGTTGAAATATAGGGTGTTAAACTATTATCATACTCTAGCAATATTTTTGCATTATGTGGAAATTTCTCTGGATTACGTATATTTTCTACTGCTCGTATTTGAGGTAAGCCATTCCCATCTATTGTTGCTAAATAAGCAGGTTGCGCTTTAAGCATCAGTTCTTTTGCAAATTTCTTTATCTCTTCTTCATTCATTTTTCAATTCCTCATATTTTAGTCCTATATAATATAGTCCTATATAAGACTATTTAAGGTTTTTTCGAAGAAACAAAAAAGAGTAATTAGGTCATAGAATTCAACAAAGTTGAGATTGACTTTTGTATTTTTGTGTGAATGGTTTCATTAAAACGGATTTCATTACATTTATGAAAATCAGCGAATTTATTCAAACCTGATGTTAATCGTTCGTATGATTTTTCTGTAGGTTTGTACCATTTCTCAAAATGCAAGGATTTTATTTCTAGAATGCCATCTTTTCGATGTACTTTCAAATCAGCTCTTCCTATAAATGAGTGACCATCAAGCATTGGCAGTGTAAAGTAACCATATACTCTTTGAGGAGGAGGTGTATAACATTCTATTTTATAATCGAAATCCCATAAACGTAAAGGTAAATCCCTATCTCGTATTGCATTATCAAAAGGTGTAAGAAATTTCACAGGTAAATTTTGATCTAAATTGGTGTCCAAATTATTTAATTTGCTTTCGTGTTCTTTCAATATGAAGTGCTTGGTTTCTTGGCTTTCAATATTAATTTCAATTAATTTGTCTTCTTCTACTTTATTTTGAAGATAATTCAATATAAATTTCCGATTATTTTTCCAAAGATATCTAAAAACACCCATTCCAATATAGTGTCGTAATTCTTCATAACTAACTATTCCAAGAGAAGAACAAACTGTTTGTAATAGATAATCTGCTAATTCATCTTTTCCAAGTGGTTCTGTGTTTATTCCTGATGGTAGAACTCTTTCACTTAAATCATAATATTTTTGGAAATTTTTTCTATAAGCGATGAGTAATTTTCCTTGATCAAATAGTACTTCTAAAGCTAATTTCTCTTTTTTCCAATCCCACCAACCTTCACTTTTACGAATTTCTTCTCTTTTAAAATCAGCACTCCTAGTCGGACCATTTTTCTTTACATGCTTGTAAACACTATTTATGATATCCTTATTCTTTGGCAACCATTTTCTCCACCAATTGGATGGATTTTCTTTTTTATATTCCATTTTCCAAGCATAAAACGGAAATTCATCATAGTGAATTAAACAAATTCCATGAGACCAGAATTCGAAAAGTTTTTTCTCTTCCAGCAATTTCCAGATTTGTCCTTCTTGATAATCAAGTTTACGATTAAAAATTGTTAAATCTTGAGCTCGAGCTACTACAGAAATAGTATCAATTTGTAAGTTATGTATTCTCTTAATAATATCTAATAATGTCAAAGATGAATTATCTGTTGTTAATCCTTGTATTTGCAAAATAAATTGCTGAGCTTGTTCTCTGGAAATTTCAATCATAACTGTAATCAATGAATTTTATTTATTACTTTTTTCAAGGGTCTTTACAAATTATTATAGAATGAATTTGTTAAGAATTAACTTTATTTCTTGTAAATCATCTATATAAATACAAATCAATGGTGATTACATTCCCAGAGTTGTACATTTTGAATTAATAGCTGAAGATATAGAAAAAACAATTGAATTTTACACTAAAGTATTTGATTGGAAATTTGTCAAGTGGGATGGACCAACAGAATATTAATTGATAGAAACAGGGAAAGAGGATGAACCTGGAATAAATAGTGGTCTTGGTCGTAGAGATGATCCAGAAGAAGAACCAGCTAATACAATAGATGTTCCGGTTATTGATGTAGCAATAAAAGAAGTCATAGATAATGGAGGGATTATTATTGGGGATAAAATGCCTGTACCAGGCGTTGGATGGTTAGCGCTTTTCAAAGACCCAGAAGGACATAAGTGGGGTATGATGCAAACTGATACATCTGCAAAATAAAATCTCTAAAATATTTTTTGATAATAGATAAATTATATATAAAAGATAAACCCATATTAATATAAAAGGAAATTATGAATAGAGGAGAAAAATTCTTGTCAGGAAGAGTCTTCGATAAGTTTTACCGTTTTTATGGGTTAGTAGTTTCTATAGGATATGCTTTATAGATTATTATTGGTTTTACATTTGGTTTTTCGTATTGGGTTATATTTATTTTACCTGTACCAATAATGCTGTTTGTTTATCTAATCAGGAATTTCTTACGTTTCAGAGAAAAGACTGAGGAAGAGCTTGATCCCATAAAATCTCGTGAAAGCGAATATTATGATTTAAAACTCTAATTTACTTTCATTTTACAGCATAAAAGGTAATATGAAATTAGTAGCTAATAAGCTCCTGAGGTTTCATCTTTTATTGCTTCTGCTGTTTTTTGTCTACTATTTCTTATGATAGAAGGTATTGCCCCTAGAAATGCTATAAGAAACAATGCTAATATAATTCCTCCAGATACAAGGTAGTTAATACTGAAACTATAAGGAATTATCAAAATATCCGTTAAGAATGGTACTATTACCGCTGTTGTCAACAAAGTCAATGGTATGGCTATAATTATTCCTGCAATAATTGTTGTTAAAACTATAATAGATACTTCCGTAACAGTCATTCTTAGGTAATTTGCATTAGTATTTCCTAAGGCTGTAAAGATTGCAGTTTCTTGTTTTCTTTGAGTCATAATGTAATCAATATTTGAAATAATTACAAGTAATCCTATAATTCCGGTGAAAATTATTTGCATTATTAAGAATACTCTTAGTGAAGGGACGTAATTGTTAACATATCGTTCTGTAAAATCTTCACTAACAAGCTCAGGATTTACTGCGATTACTTCATCGAGCTCCAGCAATTCAGCTATTACTTGGTCAACATTTGCCCCTTGATCTAAGCTGGCAAAGAATAGATTCGATGATATTATTCCATACTCGTCAAAGATTTTTTCCTCATTTATTATCATGTAATAATCATTTGGTTGTTCTAATTCTAGATTTATTCCTGATGATAATCCAAATCCCGGTGCGGAATGAATTATTCCTGTAACATTGAAGAAATCACTACCTAGAGTAGCTTCAATTGGTAAGGAGTTAATTTGCACAATTCTACCAAATGTTAAAGATGGACTTAATTCAACTAACACATCACTAACTAGAGTACCATTTTCATTTGCTTTGAGAATTTCTAACCAATCTTCATAATTTGAAGCATCATAATTTTCAGGAACATCTTTTGTATAGAAACTACTCTCAATCCATCTCCCAATGGAACTATATTTAATCGGATCAATACCATACAAGGTTAAAAGAGTATCAGAACCATATCTTCCACTAGTTTTCATAACACTCATAGTTTCATTAATGCCTTCGATTTGTGTAAGATTATCCTCAAAAGAGTGATGAATATCTTGAGTTACAATCCTTAAATCAGCACCGTTATTATAATATTTGACTTCCACGTCGGTGCTTTGCATAGTACTTATCAGTGTTAATGCAAAAAATATCGTGCTTGTCATTATTAATAAGATAATCATGGTTGTGTTTAATTTGTATTTGGAATTTCTGAAATAGTTTACTAAGAAGAAACTATTTTTTCGCATGATTCTTTTATTAAGAAACCTAAGAATTGTACTTGAAAGAATAAATAAAAAGAAAACAACTAATAGAAATATATGCAAGTAAGAAACTCTTTTTCTTCCTGCTTTTGTTTTCTTGGTTTTCTTCAAAAAGTCTTTAATTACCGGTAATTTGTCAATATTTCCAAGCAATGAAAATAGTCCTATTGATAATAAGCCAGCTATAAGTAGAATTCCGATGGAGAGAGTAATAAATAGTAGTGAACTTTTTTGTGTATTATCTACGGAAAAAGTGTAGACTCCTCCATATTTCCTTCCATAGATTACCGCGAAAACAATAAAAATAACAATTGTGGCTCCTGTTAAGACAGAAAGAGTAATTATAGTTATGAGTTTTTGCAATTTTTCTCTAAAGATGAGATCTCTCTCTGAAATATCAGAACTCAGTATTTGATTCACTTTTATTATAACAAATAATGAAACTATGATTATAGCAACACTTGAAGATATTGCTGCTATTAAATATGAAAATTCAATATTCATAAAGAAATCAGCAAATGAGGATGCTGTTAATTCTTGGGAAGCAATAGCAGGTATTAAAGATGCAACTATTAGAGATAAGATTATTGAAAAGACAATAGCAATAATTGAGAGTATAGAAAATTCAATTAATATTGCCCCAATAATTTGCCACTTCTGACCACCTTTTTCTTGATAAATTTCAATTTCTATTTTCCGGTTATCAAGGATAATATTCGTAGTTAATATGGCTTGGATTGTCCCTAAAAGAATCACTGGAACTAATACTACCATAAGTGAATTTGCCCTACTATAAACTTGTAATAAATTGCTATATGGAATGTCAAGAATGAAAGCTAAAGAAGTTGGATGAGCAATTACAAGAAATTCTGATAATTGTTCTATCTTTGCAGTTACCTCATTGATTCCATCACTTGCTAGCACATTGCCTTTACATTTAGCTACTAAAATAGGTGTTAGACCATTTTGTTCCATTCTAACAATATCTACATCTAACATGTTTTCTTTTAGGAAGATTATTGAATCTTTAATTTGCTCATGAGAGAATGTACGTTGTAACATTGTTACAGAACTTCTACTATCGTAGATCCCTCTGACTGTGATATTGTAGAAATTAATTGGTTCATATTGGAATAAGAATACTCCAAAATCAACGCTTTGTCTACACACGGTGAGATTAATAGTCATACCTGGTTCAACTGTGACGTTTAGATAATATTTCATTTGTTCAGCATGTTTTCTGCTAATCAAAACATCATTTAATCCTAAATCAAACTCACCTTCCACATTGAACTGCCTTGAAATCCTCTCAATGCTTTGATTTGGAAAGAGAAATAACGTTGTTATAGTAACTGGATCATCATTGTTTTCTTGATCATCAAGTGGCCAAAAACGATAAAATGGATTCTTGTCTTCTGCATTAAAGAAAGCAAGATTATGATATAATCGAGCTGTGGATTCAACTATTGATTGATTATTCAACCAATTCTGAATAGTGGGTAAATTTTGAGGGATATAAGAGCGCACTCTTAAATCATAGTCTTGATCATTGGCAAAGTCTCTAATTGCCAGTGTAGAAGCAGTTGTGGACCATGAACTAAGGGAAATTATAATAGTAAGAGAAATGGAGATTCCAATAAGAAAAACAAAGGATTTTCTCTTATTGTTCCAAATATTCCTGAAAGCGGATTTGAAATAGAATCCAATTGCCATTATTACCACTTAAATTAACAATTCTAAATATATTATTTAATTATTTGAGTATATTGCCTCTCAAGCAGAAAGGTAACTCTTGTTTAAATAAGAATCGCTTAATCTCTTATTATGGTTTGTAGAATATTTTATTTAACTCTACGAAGCTTTAATTAATACCAATAATTTATCTTCTTTATTATGAAAGATTACAAACCTAAACCTCTACCTTTTGATGAATTGATGAGTCTCCCTTCTTTCAGTTTACCAAATTTATCTTATGATAAAAAGAAACTTGCCTTTTATTACGATGAGACAGGGAAAATTGAGCTTTATGTTATGGATCTTGAAACAAAAAAGATCGAGCAAATATCTCATGGAGAAATTCCAAGAGCACCTCGTACTGGCTTTGCCTGGGATAGAAAAGCTGAAAATATTTTCTTTGGAAAAGATGCAGGTGGAAATGAACAAAATGATGTTTGGTCAATAGATCTAACAGGTAAGACTGTAGCACTTACTGAGACGCCTAAAGCCCAAGAACACGTTGGAGTTGTGAGTCATGACAATGAATGGATTACTTTTATGAGCACAAAATCCGGTCAGATGAATATTCATAAAATGAAGCTTGATGGTTCTGAAGATACTCAACTTTCTGCTTCAGATGTGCCTGTAATGGGTGGTTCATGGAGTCCAGATGATAAATGGATTTCAATGGGTACCAATGAGATGAAAACAAATCTAGAAAATGATGATATTTATCTCTACAACAATGAAACAGGTGATATGAAGCGAGTAATCAGAATTACTGAGAAAGGCTCTCATGATAATTTTGGTGATTGGGCTCCTGATAGCAAGAGTTTCGCTTTTCAATCTGATGCTTCTGGTGTTGAAAAAGTTGGTATTTTTAATATCGAGACAGAAGAAATTAAGTGGCTAAGTGAAGGCAAAGATATAGAGTATGTAGGAAAATTCTGTCCGGAAGGATCACAACTAGCTGTCCTCGAAAATACAGAATCCACAATTAAACCAATAATTTACAATGTAGAAACTGGAGAAAAGAAGGAACTTAAAATACCTCAAGGACTAGCGTTTGGTGTTCAATGGATTGATTGTACAAAGATTATATTCTTCTATAGCAGTGATTTAGATCGACCAGAAGTTTGGCTCTATGATTTGTCTACTGATAAATATGAAGTACTTTTGAAAGCAGAATATGGTTCCATTGACAAAAGCATGTTTAGTGAACCAGAATACATTAAATACAAATCATTTGATGGTCTAGAAATTCCAGCGATTGTCTACAAACCAAAAGATCTTCCAGAAGGAGTAAAATTACCCGCTATTGTGAACATTCACGGCGGCCCAACAGGACAATACTTTAGGATGTTCAATGCCTTTATGCAATACGTTGCTTCAGAAGGTTTCGTAGTAATTCTCCCAAATATTCGTGGAAGCACAGGATACGGAGTAGAATTCAGAGATGCCTGCATAAAAGATTGGGGTGGAAAAGACCTCAAAGATGCTGTTTACGCAGCAGAGTATCTTAAAACTCTTTCATATGTAGATCCCGATAGAATTGGTGTTGGAGGAGGTTCTTACGGAGGTTTCATGACTTTCTTAGCAGTCACAAAAGAACCAGAACATTGGAAAGCAGGATTTGCTTGGATTGGTATAAGTGATTTGCTCTCAATGTTTGATGAATCAATGCCTCACTTCAAATACTTCCTACAAAGACAAATGGGTAGTCCAATAGAAGATAAAGATCTATGGTATGACCGCAGCGCAATTAATTTCGCAGATAAAATGACTGCTAAATTACTTATCTTGCATGGTATCAATGATCCTAGATGCCCAATCTCTCAAGCTCGTACTTTCAGAGATAAATTGTTGGAATTAGGAAAAGAAGAAGGGAAAGACTTCGAATATATTGAGTACGGTGAAGTCGGTCATGGAGGATTTGGTGACATTGCAACCAGAAAGAAAAGCATTAGTGCTATGACTGATTTCTTCAAGAGATCCCTTTGATTGGGTCTCTTTTTTATTTTCTTTTTACCTCAAACGAAAGATTATATTCCTCTTCATTAATATTTTAATACACCATTAGTAAGACTATATGTCTAGAGTCACCTAGAGCTGATAAAACCATGTTTCCCAAACAATCAGAAAAATTCACACTTATCAAGGATTTAATTTCTGTAGGGAAATTTGATGCGGCTCTCCATGAACTTGGTGTTATTAGTTCTAACGCTCAAATGCGAACACCTGAGCGTTTAAAGTTCCAATTACTTGAAGTTGAAATCTACAATGAAACAGGAAAATATGAGCAAGCATTAAAATTATCAGAGGACATCTTGAATAATAGTCAGAAGTTGGAAGACTCTCTACAAATGCTTGATGCAATCATAGCAAAAGCAGTGGCTTTATCTCATTTAGGAGAATTTGGGAAAAGTCTTGCTTACATTAAACTTGGTGAGAGGGTTCTTGAAAAACTAAAGAAAACCGATCCTAACATCCTTTTTATCAGAAAAGCGATTTTAAACTATGAGAAAGGTTTTATTTTTGAAGTCGAAGAGGATTTAAAAAATTCACTTGATAGCTATTTGCAGAGTTTATCTTTAAGAAGGGACTTGAATGATAGGCAGGGTTTAGTAAGTTCAAATAATGCTATTGCTCGAATTTATTTTAAAATGGGCGATATTGTTCGAGCCCTTCTCATTTTCCAGCAAAGTTTGACTATTGCTAGAGAGATTGAAAACGATGCTGCAGAAGCAGATATTCTAAATCATATTTGTAACATTTACCTCTGGAAAGGAGATTTTGGTCCTGCATTAGAGCATTGCTTGCAAAGTTCAGCTTTAAGTGAAGAGATTCAAAATAATGATTTAATAGCCAATTCTTTATTCAGCAAGAGTTTAATCTACAATCATCTTGGTGAGTTCGATAGATCAATTAAGAGTTTAGAACAATGCCTCTCAATTAGAGAAGAAATCAATGACAAAATAGGTATCTCAGAGACATTAAATGCTTTAAGCTATGTCCTATTTCTGAAGGGAGAACTAAATCAAGCAACAAATTATCTTACTCAAGCTCAAGAAATACTTCAAACTCTCGAATCAAATCTAGGGATAGATGATATTTTAGAAACACTAGGTATGATCTTGTATCAACGAGGAGAGTACGAACAAGCTATTGAGCAATTAACAAAATGTAAGGAATTGCGAGAAGACCAGAAAAATAAGAAGGAACTAGCAAGCGCGTTATTCTGGTTAATCCTGGTAAATATAGAGAACAATACACTAGAACAAGCACAAGATCACATGAAGAAAATGCAAAAGAGCATTGAGAAACAGAATAATCTTATTAGCAATCTAAAATACCGTCTTGCTTCTGCTCTCATTCTTAAGAAAAGCAATAATTTAGATATTTTACGAAAAGCCAGGAACATCTTCAATGAAATTGTTAATGGAGAAATAATTGATATTGGCTTAACATCTATTGCTTTGTTTAATCTCAGCGAATTATACTTGAAGCAAATGCATCTAAGCAAAAATTTTGATGATATGAATAATATTAATACCATGATTGAGAAACACTTTGAAATCGCTGAGCTTATAGAATCACACACAATGTACGCGGAAAATTTCTGGTTAAAAGCAAATGTTTCTTTGATACAACAGAAGCTTCCTGAAGCCAAATTATTCCTAGATCAAGCAGAACAAATAACCGAGGAAAAAGGTTTACGAAGGCTTGGAATGAAAGTTTCTCGAGCAATTGATATAATCAAGAGTCACCAAAAAGCAGCAGAAACACAACCAATCAAGAGAGAAAGAATTAATCTTGAACAAGAAACAGAGGAACTAAATGGTGACGTCGTACGAATGATCGATAAGCGATCAGTCGAAATTCCTAAACTCCAAGCAGAAGAACCGGTTCTCTTAATTATTGTTTATGAGGGAGGAGTTACTGTTTACTCACAAAAATTCTCTCAGAAAGAAATGATTGATGAAATGTTTGTTGGAGGATTCCTAACAGCTATTGATGCGTTTATGCACCAAGCTTTTGCAACTGGGGGCTCTATTGAAAGAATCCAACATCAAGAATACACCTTGCTTCTAAAAATAGAAGCACCACTACTATTTTGTTATGTCTTTAAAGGTCAGTCATTTACAGCAATTCAAAAACTAGATGCTATCATTAAGGAAATCAAGAAATCATCATCAATATGGCAATCATTGACAAATAATCTTGGGGTAGAACTCGGAGTAACAGAGAATGAGTTAATAGAAGAACTAGCGAATCAGGTTTTTATGTCTGAGGATTAAAATTTAATCATTTTAGATATGTAAATCATTTGTTTTTATAAATGGTAGAATAACATAGGAAGGCATATTTTTTCCTAAAGCAATTGATTGATTTATGTTTTCTTTAATTTGTGGCAGAGAATACTTTGGATAATTAGACCAACTTATTTCCAAGCTAAGTTTTTCATTTTCCTCTAAAGCAATACCCGTAGCTAAAAGATCAATTGTGATTTCTTGAAAATCCTCCAAAGGACCTAAGACTCTTTGTATTCCTTCTTGGATAATTACTTCTTTATCTTCTGTATCTATGAAATTTAATTTAGCAGTAAAATGAGCTTCTGATGTTTGAGTTTTTACCCACAATATGACTTTAATTGGACCAAGTAAACAGCAATCAGATTCCAGTGGTTTTGATATAAATCTAAGAATATCCTTTCTATTTCTTAAAGGAGATTGATCTGCTGGACCAGGAGTTATTGGATCAAATGATTCCCAAAGCATTCCACCAAGAGTTGGAATAGGATTAGAATAATCAGCGATAATATTTAATTCAATTTCTTCTACAATAGGAATTTCTTTTGCAAGCTGATTATTCATTGCTAAATATCGTTTTTCTGCAATTGCATTTTCAGGTGGCCAAGAATTCAATTTCATCCATTTATTGGATCGAAGAATGAATGTCCTAATTATTTGAGGTGATTTTTGATCTACTCTCAAAAGAAAATCTCTCAAATCTTCAATAAAATTGCTTTTACCTGCTTTTCCAAACTCCCAAGATTCAATCCCAGCTTGACTTGCTAAGTAACCATTGTGACTCCAAGGGCCAATTATTAAATCAGGTTGTATATTCCCTTTCTTTGTAAGCCATTCATAGGTTGATAAAGTTGCATTTAGAAGAAAATCATACCATGCTCCAACTAAGCAAAATTTGGGAAGAGGTGCAGATCCTATTGATAAAGAAATTTCATTCCAGATAGGATTATCCGCTCCAGAAGTAAATAATTGCCAAATGTGATCAGGCCAACCAAGAATTTCTAGTGCTTTCTTATAAGACTGTTTGATAGTTATATCATAATTTTCCGGCCATGAACCACCAACTTCACTCCATGGGCGCTGTTTTTGTTTAGCAGTCATAATTGCCCAAGGTAGAGCCCAGTGGAGTTGCAGGACACCACCTCTATGAATGGAGTCTTTAATATCTCCCAAAATTGTTGGAGCAAAAACAGATTTAATAGGAGCTTCATTTAAACCAAGAACTTCCAGAGCAACATACCCAAGATAAGACGCCCCGAAAATATGCAAATCACCATTAAACCAATTTTGTTGTTTAATCCAAGCAATGGTGTCTAAAGTATCCTCCTTTTCCAAAAATACTTTAAATGTTCCTTCAGAATCAAATCTTCCTCGGCAATCCTGTAAAACAACACCTTGATTAAATTCTTGAACAAGTGTTTTAGCTATTCCAAGTTTTTTTTCAGCACTATAGGGTGTACGAATAAGCATTGCTGGAATTTTTTCTCTTGTTTCTGGTAAGACAGTAATAGTAGCTAAATTTACTCCATCTCTTGTTTTAACTTTCGATGAAACTTCTATTATTTTCATTTTGGTCTATAAAATAACAATAATGGTAGGAAATAAGGTTTTCCAGTATAACAAGGGTAATGATAAGATATATAAGAAGAAGCTTGTCACAGAATAGTATCTCAGTTACGTGAGAAACCTCATTCAAACATCAGATCCAGTAAGTTTGACACACAAGTTCCAGTAACTTGTCGGACTCGAAACTTCGGATTACAATGATGATAGGAGGCATAGTATGAGAGACACTATTTCAGTGAAAGGCGCGAGAACAAATAATCTAAAAAATATAGACGTAGACATTCCTCGTGATCAGCTCACCGTTATAACGGGAGTATCAGGATCCGGGAAGACTTCGTTGGCTTTTGATGTCATCTTTGGAGAAGCACAGCGAAGGTTTTTCGAGTCAATGTCAGCGACTTCTAGAACTATGTTACCAATGCTAGAACGTGCAGATGTAGATTCGATCTTAGGCTTATCGCCGGTTGTTGCGATCCAGCAAAGAACTGGCACACAGAACCCACGATCATCAGTGGGAACTATGACTGATATAGCCACATACATGAGAATTTTATACTCGGTACTAGGACAAGCACATTGTCCTTACTGTAATGAATCTATTACTACTCGGAATGCTAATCAGATAGTTGATCATCTGATGACATTACCAGAAGGAACAAGTATAGAAATCATTGCTCCTGTGAATAAGTTCTATGGAGAAGACTATCCCTACTTGTTTGATGACATTCGACAGAAGGGGTATAAACGAATAAAGATTGATGGAAAACAACACAGTCTTAATGACGAGATTGAGTTAGATGAGGACAAAGACTACTGTATAGAAGCTTTAGTTGATAGGTTCATCATCAAAAGAGAGCTCTACCGACAACTTGCATTGTCAATTGAGAATGCACGCCTAGTTGCTAATAATATCATTCGCTTCGAGTTTTCAGAAGAGATCACTGATGATATTAAGAAGAAGTTTTACAAGAACTTTGGATGCAAGAAACATCATATAATCATGCACACACTATTACCGGGAGGATTCTCTCCGAACATACCTGAACATGCTTGTAGAAATTGTCTGGGTGTGGGAACACTACTCAAAGCAGAACCATACTTGGTTGTTATTAATCCTAAGAAGAGTATGAAGAAAGGAGCTACAACTTGGTATCCAAAGTATTGGTTGTATAGTATTGCTAAACATCTTGATTATGATGTAGAAAACACTCCTTTTCAAGACATTCCCAAAGATATTCAACAACAGCTACTTTATGGCATCAAAGAGAAATTTATCCTACTAGAACCACCTGATTGGCCAAATAAATATCGTCACCGTCATGTAGGGAAAGAAGTCAAGTACCTCGGTATAATTAACTACCTTGATCGCTTCTATCGCAATGATAGAAAGAAAGGAGAACGATATGAGTGGTACCGTAAGTATATGGCTGAACACACTTGTCCAGATTGTAATGGTATGAAACTGATTAAACAAAGAGTACATGTCACTGTTGAAGGCAAAAATATCATTGAGATTGGTGAGTATTTCATAAACCATCTGTTAGAGTTTATTGAAAATATTAACGTTCCAGAAACAAAAGAGAAGGCTGGCAATCAAGTTATTTTTGAACTTAAGAAACGGATACAATTACTAATGGACATCGGTTTGTACTACTTAAGACTAAACAGACGAGCTAGCACACTATCCGGTGGAGAGTCTCAGAGAATAAAACTCTCAACACAACTAGGTTCAGAATTAATGGGTATGCTATATGTTCTTGATGAACCGAGTATTGGTCTTCATGTTCGAGATAGTAATAAGATAATCAACATCCTCAAGCGACTTAGAGATACTGGGAACACAGTTATTGTTATTGAACATGATCTTGAAACAATCTCACATGCAGATCATATCATAGAGATTGGTCCAGGACCAGGAATACATGGTGGTAATATTGTTGCAGAAGGTAACTACAATGAGATATTAAAGAATCCCAAGTTTCTTACCGGTCAATATATCACCGGTAAAAAGAAGATTCCATACTTAGGTAAAGCTAGAGAAACAAATGGTAAATCATTGACAGTAATCGGTGCACAAGAAAACAACCTAAAGAACATTGATGTAGAATTCCCTCTGGGGATCTTTATCTGTATTACAGGTGTTTCCGGAAGTGGAAAAAGTACACTCATAGAAGATGTTCTTGGAAACAAACTAATTCATGATATGCGTAATCCAAGAATCAAACCAGGAAAACTTGAGAGAATCGATGGTATGGAAAACGTAGTCGATGTAAGAATTATTGATCAATCACCAATAGGTAGACATTCAAGATCAACACCAGCCACTTTTGTAGGGTTCTTTGATAAAATTAGAAGACTCTATACTGATTTACCTGAATCTGTTGAAAGAGGATACAAAATCGGCAGATTCAGCTACAATGCTGCAGAAGGTCGTTGCTCTGAATGTAACGGCGAAGGATTGGTAAGAATCGAGCTACAATATATGCCAAACATCCAATCTATATGTCCTGTGTGTAAAGGAAAACGATTCAACGAAGAAGTTCTTGAAATCAAGTATAAAGACAAGAGTGTCGGTGATATCCTTGAGATGACTATTGAAGAAACTAATGAATTCTTCAAAGATATTAGGCTAATTTATCATAAGACTAAAACAATGATGGAACTTGGTCTGGGATATCTCAAAGTTGGACAACCAGCTCCTACACTCTCAGGCGGTGAAAGTCAGAGAGTAAAACTTGCGAAGGAACTTGGCAAACTAAAGAAACTCAAAGACAACCTCTACATCATGGACGAACCAACTGTTGGTTTACATATGGAAGACATCAAAAAACTACTGACGACCATAAACAAACTTGTGGATGCAGGTAACACAGTGATAGTTATTGAGCATCATCTCGATGTAATCAAGTCTGCAGATTGGGTTATTGACCTTGGTCCCGAAGGCGGGGCTGAAGGTGGTTATGTCATAGCAGAAGGAACCGTTCAAGACATCGTTAAGTGTAAGGATTCCTACACAGGGAAGTTCTTGCAAAAAGTACTTTCGGACTAACTGGAGGTAAAACAATGTTTTGTACAGTTAATGATTGTGAGATTCACCAAGATGAATCCGCTGACAGTCAACCGAAACTTATACTACCAGGATTACGATTCGGACGAGTAGAAGTTTTCAAAGCAGGTGGTGAACTAACTGGAAGATCCTAAGGTTCGAGAGAAATATGATGCAGCCCTAGAACTGTTTGTTGAGAGAGCAAAACAAGACACTCAAGTTCTAGGAATCATACTTTTTGGCAGTTTAGCACATAATAGAGTACATGAACGATCAAACGTCAACATCATGGTTGTAACAAAAGAAGGTAGTGCAGGTTACAAAAGAATCGTTGAAAATGGTATACCATTTGATATAGGCATCTATAATATCAATACCTTCAGAAGGAACATCTTTGGAAGAAGAAGAGTTGCTAATCATCAAAGCCTCTCTCGCAGTAAACTATTGTTTAGCAGAGATAACAGTATTGATGACTTGTATAAGAATATCAGTAAAACAATAAGTGGACAAGACCAAACAATAAGCAGAGCAATTTATCATGGAGCAACACATTATGACCTATATAAAGCTGAAAAATTCCTTTTCATAAAAGACGAACCTGAATATGCTATGTGGTTTCTAGTTCATGCTCTTAGTGAAATGGGTTATCTAATGTGCTACATGAATGGTATTTTTCCACCACGAGAAGTTATTCTTCAAGCTAAGAAACTCTATCCTGATTTCTTCACTCCTCTTTACAAGAACTTGATTAATAGCACAGCATCAAAAGAGATTATAGAACACACAATTAGAGAAGCTTACAAGTTTCTTGATGAACATGCTTTGAAGAATTTTGAGATATTACTGAACTTCATCTCAAACAATGAAGGCACAGCAACGGAAAAAGAACTGAATACCTATGCTCGAGATAAAGGCTTGTATTTCATGGATATGGATTACCTGCAAAGAAGAAGAATCGTACGAAGAACTTACGCTCCTGTAAAATTAACAAAGAAAGGACGCATTGAGTACCATATGCCTCAGTATCACTTTAGCTGGGATTCTTTTGATCCAAAAGATATTGTTCCCTCACAAATCGGTCCATCAAATGTAGATAGATCACTTGTCGTAAAAGACTATCAAGATGCTTTTGATTCCTTACTGGAGAAAGTAAAACAAGATGAATACATGTTGTCACTTATGGTCTATGGTAGTTTGGCTTACGATAAAGTCTGGGAGAAATCAGATATTGGTGCTATACTTGTTACCAGCGATGATGTCTATAGAAGACACCATGTCTTGGTGGAAAAAGATGTCTCTATTAATGCATCCCTACATACTCGAGATGATTTCAGAAAGTATATTCAAAGAGTAACTGACGGAAGTATTCCACAATCACTCCTATCAAAGAGCAAAGTAGTCTACACAAAAGATGAAACAATACACGATGTCTATGAAGACATTCAGAAAATGGGTTCCAGAGACCTAGAAAACATCCTGTTAGCAAACTATGTTTACTGCAGAGACTTGTTAAATAAGGCATTACGAGCTCTCATTGTCAACGAAGACCCAACTTTTAGCTTCAGCTTCATTATTTCATCTATGAGACGACTTGCAAACATCGAAGTTATCCTTGACAAACAAATACCAATAAGAGAATCAATTATACAAGCTCTTGAAATAAATCCAGAGTTCTTCACAGAAATATACATCGAAACAGTACGCAATCCAACAAAAGACAAAGCAACACTGAACAAATTAATTCAGAAGATCGAGAAGTATCTGGACGAAAGATTGGAAAAAATTGCTCAACCAATCATTCGACTAGTAGAGAAATATCAAGAAGCTCCTTATGATCTCATTTGGAAGTATCTTAATGAAATTCGTATACCTATCGACTTAAGTGACTTCGTTAAGAAGGGTTTACTAGATGAGATAGAGTCACCAGTTCACTTTGTTAGGAAAAGCTCTTCAGAAATGAATCAACCAACATACATTCTAGCAGATAGTACTGACGATATAATGATGGACTTTGATGTTTAATCAATAGCCATTATTTCTTTTCTTTTTTAGGAATATTGATTGTTAATAGAATTAGCTCATCTTTTCCGGTATTCTTATATCCATGATCTATGCCTGCAGGAATTTCTACCATTAACTCAGGTGTTATTTCATATTTTTCATTGTTAATATAACCAGTACCTTTTCCTTTTATGAAATAGAAAATATGATGATATGAATCAATGTGATTTCGAAATTCTCCATTAGGTTCTACTTTCGTTAGAGAAATTGCTACGTTAGACCAATCACTTGGGATTAATGATTTTCCGTAAACTTGTTCAGTCAAATCTTCTCTAATTTTACTCCAATCTTTCAGCTGTAAATCATAGATTCTAACTTGGTTCAAGATAGATTCCTCTAAGCAGTAATGCATTCCTATATGGATGTTAACTCCAATAATTAAAAACATAATGATTATATATACGGTGAAGACTTTTAACCTCATGGGATTGGAGTTAAGAAATACAGAAAGACGATTTATTAACATAATTATTGTTGGTATTATTTTCTTTGTCGTTGGTATTGCTACAATTTTTACAAGAGAACCTAAAGTCTATATTCCACTTCTTTCGATTGGATTATTTGCAATTGTTATAGCAATTGTCTTTTTCATAATAAATAGAGAAAAAAATAAAGATCTTAGAAAAGTTCCACTTGAAAGGATAGATCGAGAGTCTGAAGATGATGATAATATAGATGAATTATCTGCTCGAGCAAATGAGTGGTTTTCAAATAAGACTCAGGAAATAGAAGATGAAGCTTATACATACTTATTTACTGAAACAAGAAATCCTCCAAAAAAAGCAATCTGTATGATTTCTCGAACAACATTCGAAGACAAAGAAGATGCACTTCAATGTCCTAATTGTGAAAACTATTTCCAGAAAAAATACCTTCTTGAATGGCTTAATAAAAACACTAATTGCCCTATTTGCCAAACAAAATTAAAAATAAAGAAGATTTAATAATTTGGATACCCACTAATAATTCATGTCTTCAAAGAAATATCTAGGTATTTGGTCTTGGATTGCAATTATTGCAGGTCTAGGACTTGCTGGTTTCGGTTTGTATAGATATGGATTTGTAGAAGGCACAAACTATGATTATCTCTTCATAATTTTCGGAGTAGTGTTGTTTATTATTGGTGCAGTGCTTTTTGTTATAAATATGAAAAAACCAAAGAAAAGAAGTCCCCCAAGAACTCAAACACCAACAAGAACTAGACAACCTGTTAGCAGAACTCAGAGGTTATCCATTGAGGAAGAAGAATCACTTTCAAGTGATGCCAAAATTATTGCTACAAAAGTTGACTATCCTATTCAGAACGAGAAATGCATGATATCAAAAACGGAAATACAAGAAGATGATGAAGTTTTACAATGCCCTTTTTGCAGCTCGTATTTTATTAAGAAATACCTCGAAGAATGGCTTAGGAAACACAAGACTTGTCCAGTTTGTCAGAATAAACTAATTGATGAGTAAATAAAAGATCAATACAGAAATTATTTCTTAAAAAGAAAAATAAGAAAAGAAGGAAATGAATTGATTTAGGATCAACTCTTTCCGAAGAACCAATCTGTTTCCCAATTACCAATCCAAGACATAGTCATTGATTTTGGACCTAAATGAACACCAACTGTTGGGCCAATTTCATATATCTCGATTTCTTTGGGAGCATTGGGTAAATCCTTAATTGCTTCATAAAGCCTCTTAGCATTTTCATCATCTGCTGCATAGCCTATCCAAACGGTATCAGTCAACAAACTATCAAATACTTTAGGAACCATTTTCACATAATTATTAAAAGCTTCATCGAATCCTTTTACTTTACCAAAGCTGTCTACAAAACCATCTTTGACTTGTAAAATTGGTTTCATATTCAATAAGGTTCCAAGGATTTTTTGAGCTCGACCAATTCTACCACCTTTGTGGAGATATTCGAGAGTATCAACAACTGCACAAATCTGAGCATTTGGAATAAGAGTGTTATTCAATATATTTATCAATTTATCCTTGCTTTTACCTGCTTTAACATGTTTTGCCAACTCATAAACGATTAAGCCAAAACTATGGGAAACTGTGGTACTATCTACAATAACAAGATCCTTATCTTGTAACATTTGTTTGGCTAAGTTTACTGAGTTCAATGTACCAGACATATTTGAGGTTACGTGAACAGATATTACGGTTTCATATCCATCTTCAAATGCTTTATTGTAATAAGGCAATAAATCACGAGCTGTTGGTTGAGAAGTTGTAGGCCAAGGACCCTTATTTTCTTCGAGTCTCTGATAGACTTCGGAAGCAGAGATTGTTACACCATCTTTGAATTTTTCTTCGCCAAAAAAGATGTTTAATGGAACAACGTCAATATTGAGTTTTTTGGCTATTTTAGGTGAAATATCACTTGTAGAATCTGTAATAATTTTGATTTTTTTAGACATAAGTTTATCTCCTGTAGATTAACTTTAAACGCCAATTATTTCTTTTGTATTCTCATTATGTATATTTAAAAGATTTTTTCTAGTTTAACCGTAAAAAACAAGCTAATTTACATTATAGTTCCTAAAGTTGAAGTTATTCCGAATATTTTAAAAAGCCTGTGTGGAACAATTTCACTAAGAGTAAGGAGCCCTCTTAAATCCGACTTTGCTATCTGGATTGAATAAAACTCCAAGTAGAAAAATATAGGTGTTATCATTTGGAAATCGTAGCAAAGTATGGACGTGATGATTTAGCAATACTCTATATTGCACAAGAAGACGGCAAATTCCTTGAATTTGTTGAGTCTCTTCAACCACCGGTTCCTCGAGATAAGAAGTGGGTTTTGATTCTTTCTACAATGTACGGTTGCCCAGTCAAATGCTCTATGTGTGATGCTGGGACTTATTATCATGGTAAAATCTCTTACGATGTTATGTATAAGCAAATTGATCATATGGTTTCCAAGCGTTATCCTGATCGAACTATTCCTGCGGAGAAATTTAAGGTTCAATTTGCTCGAATGGGAGAACCAGCTCTCAACCCTGATGTTTTAGAGGTTATGAGAAAGCTTCCAGAGTTATATAATGCTCCTGGATTAATGCCTTGTATTTCGACAATAGCACCAAGTAATGCTATCAAGTTCATGGATGAGATGTTAGAAATCAAAAATAATCTTTATCCTAATGGCCATTTCCAACTACAATTTTCTATTCATTCCACAGATGAGGTCGTTCGAAAAGAAGTAATTCCATACAAAATCTGGACATTAGAAGAAGTAGCAAAATATGGAGAAGCATTCTGGCAAAAAGGGGATCGGAAGATTACACTAAATTTTGCTGCTGAGAAAGGGAATCCTCTAGATCCAGATAGACTCTTAGAAGTCTATGATCCAAAGAAATTCTTCATTAAAATAACTCCAATAAATCCAACAGAGAAAGCCAAAGCTCATGGTATTCAATCCATGATTTCTCCTGAAACAGGGGAATTTGCTAAGCAGAAAATTAAAGCAATTGAAGACAGAGGGTTTGATGTGCTCTTAAGTATAGGGGAATTGGAAGAAAACCACATTGGTAGTAATTGTGGTCAACACGCATTAAAATTTGAAAATGGAACATTCACAATAGAAGAATTTCAGAAATATGAAGAATCTTGTTAGGTATAAGGTGAGGGTAGTGAAAAAAGAAAAATATTTCACCCAAGAAAACAGGGAAAGAAAAATCTCTGAATGGAAAAAAATTCTGTCACAGTTTTATTCCTCAAAAAGAGAATTCAATTTTAATATGCAGAAGGCAGCTTTACTAATTGTTGATATGCAAGATTTTTTCCTCAATCCAAAATCACATGCTTATCTTCCTGCTGTTGAAGTAATAATAGAGCCAATAAAGAAACTCCAAAACGAATTCAAAAAGAATGATAGATTAGTGATTTTTACAAAATATGGGCTAAAGACTAACGCTGAGGAATTAACTATTATGGATAAATGGTGGGGCGATTCTCTGAAAATTAGTGATCCCTTAGCAAAAATAGATGCTAGATTTGAAATAAAGGATGAAATTGTTCTCGAGAAGAGCACCTATGATTGTTTTAAGGACACATCTTTGCATGATTTATTAGTAAAAAGTAACTGTAAACAAATAGTAATTGCCGGTGTAGCAACTCATTTATGTTGTGAAACGACAGCTAGAAGTGCTTTCTGTTATGACTTCGAAGTCTTCTTACCAATAGATTGCTTGGCAACTTATACAGAAGAACTTCATCTCAATACTTTGAAAGCAGCAAGTCATGGATTCGGAATACCAGTCACCAGCAATGAACTTTTGGAGAGAAAAAATGATGGTTAATAAGAAAAGTCAGATAGCAGTAATTGGTGCAGGTCCAGCTGGATGCGCAGCGGCTATTCAGTTGAAGCGCTATGGATTAGAGGTTATTCTAATAGATAAAGATAAGATTGGTGGATTAGCTAGAAATGCTAATTTCGTTGAAAATTATTTAGGGTTTCCAAAGGGAATCACCGGAGTGGAATTTTGCTATAAACTTGAAGAACATCTTAAACATCTAGAAATTGAAACTATAAAGGATGAAATAATAAGTCTTAATTGGGATAAATCACAAGATGAATTTCTACTCAAGTCCAAAAAGAATCAATATAATTGCACCTACCTTGTAATTGCAACTGGAACTAAACCCAGAAAAATTAAACTCAAAGGTGAAGAGGAGCTATGGAAAAACGGTTTATTATTCTATGAACCAGAAAAAATGCTTGAGAAACTATTCTATAACAAGAAGATAGCAATCATTGGTAGCGGTGATGCTGCTTTTGATTATGCGATAAATTTGGCAAATAGGGAGAATCACATAACAATAATTACTCGATCGAAAGACTACAAAACTTTGCCACTCCTTGTTAAAAGAGCTACAGAGAGCAAATTCATCACAATCAAACCAAATCAAGTTATCAAAGAATTCTCTGCGAAAAAAGAAAAAGAAGAAATCCTTCCCATCGTAAAAACTAAGAGTAAAGAGGAAATTGTAGCAGATTTTATTCTTGTAGCTGTTGGTCGTGACCCAAATCACATTCCTTCAGAAATAAAACTTGACAAGTTCATTAAGGAAAAACGAATTTGTTTCGTTGGTGATCTTGTAAGTGAAACTCACAGACAAATATCTATAGCTTCTGGTCATGGAATTAGATGTGCTATGATTATTGCCAAAGAGATTTTGAATATATAACAAAATCTCTAGGAATTATTTTTGCTTTTGCAGAATATTAAGAATTTTCTATAAAATTAGCATTTCTAGCAAAAAGAGCAAAGAAATTCAACATTTTTTGAGTACTTTTTTACGGGAAAAGAGCAAAACGTATTAAAAGCAGCAAAAAAGGTTACGGTTTAATAGAAGACTTGTAATCACAATGATCTTCTAATAAAAAGAGCATTGCTCAAGAAAAATTGGTTAGGACTCATAGTGAACTAATGATAATAAAAATTTAAGAAATCAAAAAAATGGCAAAGATAAGATTGATTTCTTCGCTGTACAATTAACTAATAATTCTAAGAATAACACAGTGATAGCAATAATCCTTGACAAATATATCCTAACCACTGCATAATAAAACAGTGAGGTAGTAATATATGAAAGTCAATAAAAACCTGCTGAGAAATGCAGGTGAAAGAGTTTTATTAACAGGTAATGAAGCCATTGCTAGGGGAATTATAGAAGCTGGTGCAGGAATAACAACAGCTTTTCCTGGTACACCATCAACTCAGATTCTTGATAATCTCGGACCAATTGCACAACAATTAGGTTTTCATGCAGAACATTCAGTTAATGAAGCTGTTGCATTTGAAGTTGCAGCAGGAGCTGCACTTGCTGGTGTTCGGTCAGTCATGGTAACAAAGATGCTTGGTGTGAATTTAATCGCTGATCCTTTGCTTGTAATTGCTATAACTGGAGTCAATGCTGGTTTGGTAGTCGTTACTGCTGATGATCCTGGGCAACACTCTTCGCAAAACGCAGAAGACACAAGGTATTTTGGAATGTTAGGCAAAATCCCGGTTCTTGAACCAATGGATGGACAAGAGGCAAAAGATATGACGAAATATGCTTTTGAGTTGTCAGAGGAACTTCAATTACCAGTTTTTGTTAGAATAACTTCAAGGATTTGTCATTCTTATTTCGATGTAACATTTGGAGAAATTACTCCACCGAAAAGAGAAGGACATTTCGAAAAAGATCCGAAAAGATATGTGATGATTTCCACTTTATCTCGAGCAAGACAACCAATTTTAACTGAAAAAATTAACAGAGCAGCAGTGATTAACGAAACTAATCCTTGGAATAAAGTAATCTTAATAGACAAAGGAGAAATAACAACAAAAACTAATCCATTTAAAACAGAATTTGGTATTATTGCTTCTGGATTAACTTATCCTTATGTAGAAGAAGTGTTAGAGAAAACTAAAGTAAGTGCAAAGGTGCTAAAATTAGCAACCACTTATCCTCTTCCAAAACAACTCTTAAACGATTACTTTGAAGGACTTGAAAAAGTTCTAATTATAGAAGAATGTGAACCGGTAACTGAAATGCAAATAAGAGCTTTTGCTCAAAGAGAAGGAATAGAGGTAATAATACATGGGAAAGAAGACCAGATAATGCCTCGCACTGGAGAATTGAATCCAGATCTTGTAGGGGGAGGAATTGAGAAGCTATTCAAAGTCAAGTTTAGTGAAGAATTAACTAAACCATACTTAGAAGTAGAAGAAATGCTCACTAAAAGGGTACCAGCACTATGCGCAGGATGTCCTCATAGAGCAACTTATTACTCAATAAAAGAGGCCCTAAGAAAAAGTAAGAAAGGTGGAGTTATACTAGGTGATAGAGGATGCTACAATCAAGGAGTTCATGAACCAATTGCCGGAATTGATACTTGTATTTGTATGGGTGCTTCAATAGCTATGGCTTCTGGTATGTACCAATCAGGTGTGAAAGAACCAATCTTAGCAGTGATTGGAGATGGCACATTCCTACATTCAGGCATACCATCACTTTTGAATGCCGTACAGCATAAATCAAAGATAACAGTTATAATTTTTGATAATTCAATAACGGGAATGACTGGACATCAGCCTAATGCTTGTACAGGTCGTAATTTAATGGGTGAACCAACTCCTGAGGTTGATTTAGTTAATATTGTCAATGGTCTTGGAATTGAGAATATCAAAGTTATTGAATCATTTCAAACAGAGCTTCTCCAAGATACAATAACTAGGCATCTCGAAGATGATGGACCTAAGGTTATAATCTCTCGAGGAGAATGTGCAATTCTTGCTGGAAGAGAACGTCGAATTACAAATGAAAAAGTGATCAGAGCTAGAGTGACAGTCGAAAATTGCACGGGTTGCAAAATTTGTATGAAGAAACTTGGTTGTCCAGCTTTTGGTTGGTCCTCAGGTGAAAATGAACATCTGTTAATTCTACCTAATTGCAATGGTTGCGGGTTGTGTGTACAAGTCTGTCCTCAGCTTGCTATATCGATTCCGAGGGAAATACAAATTCCCTTAAAAACAAAACAGGTGGTTGCTGGAAAATGAACATAATAATTTGTGGTGTTGGTGGTAACGGCGTGATTCTTACAACAAGAATTCTAGCTCAAGCTGCTATGAAAGAAGGTTTTAATGTTAGAATTGGAGCTTCTCATGGTTTAGCAATTCGAGGTGGGACTGTTGTCTCCTACTTACGAATTGGTTCTGATGCTAAAGGTGTTATCATGCCCCAAAGAAGTGGTGATATTCTTCTTGCTTTTGAACCACTTGAAGCTTTGCGACAAATGAAATTACTAAAGGATAATGCAAAAGTACTCTTAAACAATGACCCTTATATTGGTGTTGACGCACATCTTGGATTATCTGATTATCCTGAATTAGACGAAATTATTTCCAGACTTAGTGAAACACAAGAATTAGTCGAAATTGAAGCCTCAAAACTTGCAATTAAAGCAGGATCTCAAGTGATGACTAATGTTGTTATGCTTGGGAGTTTAGCATCATCCGAAGAATTACCGATAAAACGAGACACACTCCTTAATACTGTCTTGGATATGGTACCCCCACAAACAGTCGAATCTAACAAACGTGCTTTTGAATACGGAGAACAAGCTTTTCACGAAAAGCAAAACTAAATTGATTTCCAATAGGATTTCACTTTGGTTAACAATTCTCCTTTTTTCATTTTACTAATTTTACTAATTGCTACAATTCCATCTTCTTTTTTTGATAGCTTTTTAATTTCTGTTTCCACCAAAACTTTGTCTTTGTGGTATGCTTGTCCTTTGAAGCTGATTTCAAATTTAGAAATACGATATTTCTCTATGTACTTCTTAGGCATGCTCTCAAGAGCCCATTCTAGATACACCCTGTTATTTACATGTTTATTGAGGTCAAGATCTGATCGTCTTACTGTCAATTCCACTTTTTCATCAATTTTTTCCGGTAATTCTAATTTTGGAAAGTCATAAACAACTGATCGCTCATGTCGGAATGGTCTATCAGAAAAATGAGCTATATAACTAACCGGTCGTTTCTTTATGAAATGATACAAAATCCAACTAGTAGTTGCACTACAAATTATATTCCCTGATTCATCCAGAATTTGAAAATCCCTTAAGGAATACATATCACTCTCGCTGTGAGCAACCCAGGAACGGACTGTTAACAAATCATTTAACTTTGGATACTTGTACATTTCAATATAATTCCTAAGCAAATACCAAGTCAAGTTTTGTTTGAAAGTTTGCTGGAAACTCAATTCAAGATTATACGCATGTTCGTAAGCAATCAATTGTAAATAATCTACTATTGCAGTGAATCTCACTTCTTCATCTACAGTTATATCTAAAGCTCTTGGCTTTACTTGCATCTCATAAATCTCTTTCATAAAGATACAAAAATTATAGACTTAATAAATTTAATCGCTTTATTTGAAACTTTTACCAGTGTAATATTTTTATTTCAATATATTCTCATTATTACTGATTGAAATGTCCAAAGAAAAAATCCACAGAGTATCTATGAAAGATGTTGTTTTCAAAGCAGATAAAGAGAATAAACCAGTTCTTACAATCAAGTCTGGAGAAACAATTATTTTTGAATGTCGAGATGCATTCAACCAAGTTATTAAGAAACCAGAGGATTTACCGATTAATTTCGATATGGATCATATAAATCCTGCAACTGGACCAGTATTTGTTGAAGGAGCAGAACCTGGTGACACTCTTGAAGTTCATATAGAGAAAATAGATTTAGCGGAACAAGGATCCTGTTGTATCATCCCGAGTTTTGGATTTATTCATGAAGATTATCCTGATCCATGGACAAGAATTATACCAATAAAAGATGGTTATGCGGAATTTAGTGATAAGATAAAGATACCAATTGATCCTTTCCCTGGAACAATAATTGTTGCTCCAACTGAAGGGGCTCATGGAACATTGATTCCAAAAGAATACGGTGGCAACATGGATTCAAAAGCTTGTAGAGTAGGAACTACAGTTTATCTACCAGTTTTCGTTGAAGGCGCCCTTTTTGGTGTAGGTGATGTTCATGCAGTACAAGGAGATGGAGAAGTCTGTGGTACTGCAGTTGAAATAGATGCAGACGTTACTATCAAGTTAGTTGTCAATAAAAAGAAAAAAATTAAACGACCTCAATATGAAACTGATGACTTCTTTATGACTACAGCTTGGGGTGAGACAGCAGATGCTGCTGCTAAAATAGCACTTCGAGATATGATTGATTGGCTTGTTGCAGAGAAAGATCTCACTAGAGAAGAAGCGTATGCTCTCTGTAGTTGTGCTGTAGATTTTAGAATAAGTCAGTTCGTTGATATTACTCCTGGTGTTCGAGCAGTTCTTCCAAAGAGCATCTTTATCGAATGTGTTGACTAAGGTGATTCACTTGTTTGAAGGTGAAAAAATAAGACTGAGATCCTTAGAATTATCAGATTTAGATGCCATCATGGAGCACTGGAATGATTTGGAAACTAGACATAATGCCGGTAGAGCTACACCAGATTCAAGACAAGATAGAGAGGATTTCATTAGAAACAGTTGGAAATTACGAAAGGAGAGTAAAGGGTATATCTTTGCTATAGAAGTCAAGAAAACACAGGAATTTTTAGGGCATGGATCAGTGTTCATTCAAAGAAATAGAGCACGATCAGCAGATCTCGGGATATTCATCTATAATAAAAACAACTGGGACAGAGGATACGGTTCAGATGCAATGAAAATATTGTTGGAATTTAGTTTTAATTATATAAATTTACATCGAATAGAATTAGGTGTTTATCCAAATAATAAAAGAGCAATTCATGTGTATGAGAAATTAGGTTTCAAGGAAGTTGGGAGGAAAAGAGAAAATAGATTCATGAATGGCAAATATCGAGATGAAATTATCATGGATATTTTGCAGCGTGAATGGAGAAAGAAAAATGAGTGAAGAGTTTATTGAGTATTATGAATCTCTAACAGGTACTATTGAAATTGTAAGTTCAGACACTAGTATTAGAAAATGTAATTTTGTAAAAGATAATTTCAGAGCTTCTTGTGAGAATGTCCCTCCAATTATGAAGAATGTTCTTTTACAACTAAAAGATTATTTTGATGGTAAACTCCAAGATTTTGAGTTACAACTAGAACTTAATGGAACAGAATTTCAACTGAAAGTATGGAATGAGTTACAAAAAATACCTTTTGGACAAACAATCTCTTACAAAGAATTAGCTGAAAAAATAGGGAACAAGAAAGCAATAAGGGCAGTTGCCAGTGCGAATGCAAAGAATCCAATTAGTATTATTGTTCCTTGCCATAGAGTAATTGGAAGTGATGGTAAATTACGTGGATATGGGGGAGGAATCGAGAGAAAAAAATGGTTGATAGATTTTGAGAAATCAGCCTACAAGTCTAGAAAATTCAGCTAGTTTAGTTTCAAACCAACTCTTCAGAGGTTCCTCTATCGGTAAACTTACTCTCCATTCTGGCTTTAGCAATTTATCAATATAAAGTCTAAATGTAATCATTTGATTAATCGATTCGGGTTGTAAAGTTTCTAAGCTTTCATGAAAGAGATGTATTGGGTAACAGTATTCAAAAGGTAATTTGTGTGTCTCTTCTTTCTCAAATTCAGTCAAGAAAAGGCAGGATAGAACAGCTTGATGAGTAAAGATAGCATAGAGTTCATCTTTTCTAAAAAATTCTACAATTTCATCATCAAAAATCATATTTTTGTAATGTTCTGTCCATGTTTGTAGGAATGCTTTTTCGGGTCTCACAATCAAAAAACCTGAATTAATATATGGACGAAGAGTATTTCCATCAACATGGGTTTTCATTGGGAATACTTTGCTTTCATCAACATTACATTTTTTGTAGATCATTTCCCAGAAAGCATCAAGTGGTTTATCGTATAGTGAACCAATTAGTTTGTGATGAACCGGTCTATAACCTAAGTTTATACCATCAGCTAGATTAAATTCAGTGGGTTCATTAATTATGAGAGAGTTTGCTCCTAGCCAAACCAGAAATTTTGTTTTTTCTTTTGCCAAAGATTCTGCTTTAGCTGCAGCTTGAGTGAAGCCAATAAATGGTAATTTTACGATATCAGATTTGAGATCAAGATAGATTACTGTAACATTCATAGAATTAAAGAAATCAATCATTTTACTTGGGATTTTGATATTTTTCTTTGTAGTAACTATCCATATTGGGAAATTAGAAAATCTGCCTGCAAATTTTCGAATACTTGATATTAATAATGGTGTTTCAATATCTGTGCAAGTAGATGGTATCGCAAAAATAATTTCTTCCAATTTAATCACCTATTACAACATTTTTTGTTAAGAAATTATTCGCTCGTTCAGCAACCTTGGGTGAAACCCAAACGATATTCTCCCATCCACCATCTCCTTGCAAGAATTTTGGAGAGGAAAGATAAGCAAATGATGCTGCTACCAATCCAGAAACTTGTTTTCCAGCAATAGCATAATGTAAATCTCGCCAATTTCTACCATCTGGTGCTTTACCTTTGAAACTATAATCCATTATACCTATCCCTTTACGAGGTTCATTTGTTCTGAAAATTATAAGTCTAAAACAACTACATCCTGTATGTGGATGATCATCTAATGTATGTAGGAAAATACGGGATGTTCTTCCTTGAGTAATCTCTTTTGCATGTTCGTTTGCCCCGCTCCATTCTCCTCTATTTGAGTCTAATAATTCTCCTTTTTCCACAACTCCGTATAAATTGATGTCTAGATGCATTGGATTGTGGTGCACATTGGTCATATCATCATAGGCGTACAAAGCTCCAGTTTTGACTTGGGCAAAAGATTTACCACATTGTGGGGGTCGCTCAGGAGTTACAATACATATGTGATCTGGAGCAAATGGAGAACAGGAAGTGCATCTATAGAATTTATCAATTGACTCCTCAGTAGTTGAGGAAATAACTTTTTCACGTTGTAACTTCTCAAATCTGATTTTTGGTGCGAGTTCTTTCAGCTGAATCTCATCAAAAATTATCTCAACTAGAATTTTTTTCAATTTTGGAAAATGGTGTTGAATAGAATAAGATAATATCTTTCCAATTTGTTGTGGGAGGTTCTTGATATCCACATCCTTTGAAACAGTTATTGCTAATTTTTCTCCTGAATACTTGCTCTGAACTCCACTCATAAGAGATATATCTGAAGCGATTTTTCTCTCTATATGTTTTTGATCAAAAGCATCCATTGGTTCTTCATTAATTGTGATCTTTATTCCCATCGAACATTCTTTGTCTTCGCAAAGCTCTCCTTGTACAACTATTCCTGATTCACTTACATTTCCTTTAGTTAGCATGTAAAAACTATTATTGGTTATACCTAATTTCTTGTGAACCTTAAATTCTTCATTTATGTTATCTCGAGAACAAAAATCAGGTAACTGAGTAATTTCAGGAGTGTGTAACAGTTTC
>DAOVPS010000020.1:0-26272 GCA_030629105.1 Candidatus Heimdallarchaeota archaeon | reverse complement strand
TACATTTAGCATCAACTTGTACTGCTCAATCTGAGCGAGTACATCTGAGAACTAAAACCACCATGTGGCACTATATTGCTCTTAATAATGCTCAGAAGCATTTAGCTAGTGGATTTACATGTGTTCGAGATTGTGGAGCAGCACCTGGCTGGATTCCATCACTAAGAAGAATTTTAGATATGGGTATTTTAGCAGGACCACGTCTTGTAGTTTCTGATAACGGAATTGGACAATGGGGAAATCAAGAAGCTATTGGTCCACAATATATGTTAGATTACTATCAGCAAGTTGGAGAAGTACTAACAGGTGTGGATGGAGTAAAACATGCTGTTCGAGATAGAAAACGTGCTGGCGCTGATTTTATTAAGACACTCACAACCGGTGGGGTACTACATGGTATGGAATCAAAAATCGGAATGAGTCTCTTTTTGGATGAAGAACTTGAAGCGATGGTTGAAGAAGCTGAACGACTTGGCATGCATGTTGCGTGTCATGCGCATGGTCTTGAAGGAATTATTAGTGCTGTAAAAGCTGGAATACATACAATTGAACATGGTTCATTTCTTGATGAAGAAACTGCTGATTTAATGGTTAAAAAGGGAACATTCCTTGTTCCTACACAAATGGCTATAGCAGGATTACTATCATCAGATATTTTGCAACAACTACCACCAGAGGTTCAAATTAAAACAAAGAATACTGGCAAAAGGAGTAGAGAAGCTCACAAAATTGCCTTTGAGAAAGGAGTAAAAATAGCTGTAGGTACAGATGCTGGAACACCAGGTAATTTCCATGGGACAACTGGCACAGAAATAAGATTCATGGTTGAAAATGTTGGGATGACACCGGCTCAAGCTTTGCAAGCAGCAACTATCATGGGAGCGAAATGTGTTCACTTGGATGATAAAATTGGTGTTATTGAGAAAGGAAAAATAGCAGATATTGTCATAAGTAACAAGAATCCATTAGAAGATATTTCTGTAGTCGAAAATCCAAAGAATTTCTCTCATGTAATTAAAGATGGCAAAGTAATGGCTGAGAAAGGCATAATAACCTATTTCTCACCTTAATCCTTTTTCTTTTCTTTGTGATGAACATGAAAATTGGAATTATCTATTTTTCAGCTACTGGAAATACTGAGAAAATTGGGCAAGAAATCTCGAGTAGATTGAATAAATTAGGTATTCAAACAAACACACTCAACATTGCTTCATTCAGTGATCGAAAGGATAACCCAGATTTAACTGAGTTTGATGCTTTAGTTTTTGGATTTCCCGTATGGGGTTCTGTTATTCCTATTGTTTGTAGGGAATGGTTAGCAACTGTGAAAGTAGAAGATAAATGGTGTGCAACATTTTTCACGTATGGTGGTCCTACAGTAGGAATTTCTCATTATCACACTAAGTTACTTCTCAACAAACAAGGTTTCAAAGTTCTAGCATCTGCAGAATTCCTTGGTAAGCATACGTTTAATGTTGCTAAAGGATTTAATTTTCTAGCTGAAAGACCAAACCAAAATGATTTCGATGTTGCCAAGGAATTTGCTGATAAACTTAAAGAGCTATTTTCAAAGAAAGAGAAAAAGGAAGTTGTCATAGAAAAACCAGAAAATGCGGATAAAATAAATGGAGAGAATACAAAAAGCAGAGAAAACCGCGAAAGAATGGATTCCTTCTCGCTATGGTAAAGACTGTAGCATGTGTCGAACTTGTGAGGATTCTTGTCCAACTAACGCTTTTAATGCAGATACAGGTGAAGCAGAT
Source organism: Candidatus Heimdallarchaeota archaeon (assembly GCA_030629105.1). GTDB lineage: Archaea > Asgardarchaeota > Heimdallarchaeia > JABLTI01 > JABLTI01 > JABLTI01. The sequence continues at coordinate 24,509 of DAOVPS010000020.1, read as the reverse complement.
AATCTGGAATGCATTTCTTGTATGCGATGTGTAACTTCATGTCCGGATGAAGCTATCGAGTTTAGAAGAGACATGACAGAAGTCCATGAAAGATTGAAGAAACATTATGAGCTAACAGATGAAAAATTGAAGAAATTGGAAAGTAAAATCTCCTATTAATTTCTCTTTTTATCCACTCTATTTTTCTCCGTAAAAGCAAGAGTGTATAATAATTTTAATACTCTATATTTAATCATAAAATTATGAAGATTGAATATCGGAAATTCCAAGAAGCAGATCTCACAAAGATTAAAGAATTCACAGAGGTTATGCCCACCTACTATGAAGATTGGAATTCATATGCCCCAGTTGTATTAGATGAAAAAGACTGTGTGTTTTATGGAGCATTTCTTGGAGAGAAGATAATAGGTTTAGGGAACCTTAGAAAAAAAACTGAAAACGTTGCATGGATAGAATTAATTCGAGTAAGACCAGACAATCAGCTTAAAGGAATAGGATCAAAGTTATTTCAATATGGAGATGAAGCTGCTAAAAAATTAAATTACAAAATTGTGGGATTTGCAACAGAAGGCGGAAATATTGCCTCTTGTAAAATTGGTGAGAAATTAGGTTTTAAATTACTTACAGAAATGATTCCGTTTTGGGTGGATTGTAATAAACCGAAAACAGTAAAAATAGAGAAAATAGGTAAACCAATATCCATTGATGAGGCTTTTGATCTAATTCAAAAAATTCCTAATGGTCCGAAAGATTACATTGCTATCGGTTGGAATTTTGTTCCACTTGTCAAGTCATTTTTTGAGAAAGAACCAGGCATGAAATTTTATGCGAAAAACGAGACAATACTTTTGGAATATTTAGAAAGAGATGAAACAACAGGTGAATATGATTGGTTAAAAGCTATTGTCTATGGTGCAGAAGAAAATGTAGAATACCTCCTCTCAGATTTTGTTGAAAGAACCAAGAAATATGGCAAATATCTAGGTTGTATTACCACAGCAAAATTACAGCATATTCCAGAAAAAATGGAATTCATTCATTCAAAATCAGAAGACGGTAGACACAATACCATTGTTATGTGGGAAAAGAAACTATAGGTTTGATTTATTCAAACCAAGTTGTTACATCATCAACAGTTAATCTTGTTCGGCTTGCTGGGGATTCGTTTGCATATCCTAATGATATTGCTGCAAGTAAAGGCATTTCAGCACCAACGTGTTTCATTATAGTTTCATCAAAGTAAAGAACATCGCAAATCCAAAGTGATCCAAGACCAAGTTCTTGAGCTTTTAGTAACATATTTTGTATTGCAGCTGAAACTGATTGTATATCGGGTCTTGCAGGGTGATCCATAACTTGGGCAGAGAAAACTAAAATTGCTACCGGTGCTTCATCCATTATTTGGAAACTATATCTTGCAGAAGGAGGAACTCTAGGATCACTAGAAATTTTATCGAATTCATTTAGGAAAAATTTCACAAGTTTATCTTTTGCTACTTTCTGGTAGACCTGAAATCTCCATTGCTGTAAATTCTTGGCTGAAGGAGCTTTATTTCCGGCATCAAGAATTGCTTCTATGTGTTCCTCTTTTAATGGATCTTTCTTGAATTTTCTAATAGACCTTCTATTTGCGATTACTTCATCAAATGTCATGGCATCAAAACCCTACTTAGATTTAATAAAATACTATAGTTATTATTTCTTTTTAATTGGAGTGTAATTAACAACTAATAATAATTAGTGAAAATCTTAAAATTAAGACAAAAATATTCAATTTGTTCATATTTTATTAATTAAAGAATTAGAGTATGTTTAGAACGAGATGTAACTTTCTGTGTTTGAAAAGGATATTAGTGAAATTAGAGATAGCATTTTACATGATTTGCCTAATAAAAGCGTTAGAGCAAATTGAAGTTCTTGAAAAGAAAAAACTATGTTAGTCCAGAGGAATTTGAAGAAGAATCAGAAGATAAAGTCCGAAATGATATGATCATAGGACTCATAGGTAGGAATAAACGAAACGAAGATGCACAATCACTTAAAATCGTTCATATTGAAGACAAGAGATCTTGAAAGAAAACCATACGGAAAATTGTGGGAAAGAATTCACTTTCTTATCCTGATTGCTTTGAGTTCAATAATCATTTTTGCTTTCGCGTACTGGCATTTCCTTGGCTACTAAAATCAAAATCTGGTTCGCCTTTTAAGAACCATTTTTTTTACCTCAGATTTTTTATTCCTTGATTAACACAAAATCATACAGCTAGTTTATTATTTATCCAGTTTTTCCAGCGATTCATAAACCAAATCAGAAATTCTGTAAGAGTCTATAGGGAAAATCCAATCACTACTTTTCGAACAATATTGTGTTAAGACTATAGAAATTACTTGATTTACTGGATCTATGTTAAATAGTGTATTTAGTGTTCCAACCCAACTATATCCACCAATTCCCTCTCTTGTCATATTTTTAGCTGTTTTCACTAATACACCCAATCCGTACCCATAACCTTTTCTTCTCTTTATTGATTTAAGATCTCTATATGGAAAATATTGCATATCCAGAAAAGATCTATTATTCGGCAAATGATTTTCTGTCATTAGCTTTATTGTTTCCTTAGATACAATTTAAATACCATTATATTCTCCACCATTTAACATCATTATACAGAATTTCAGATAATCCTCTAATGTAGATACTAATCCACCCCCCACCAGACAAGATGGGGTTTTCAAGGATGAAGCCTTCATCAATGCCCTCTTTGCTTTGACCAATTTGTCGCCTCGACTCTTAGTATATACTTTTGCTAGTCGATTCCATTTTTCCTCAGGAACATAAAAATCAGTATCATTCATTTCTAGTTTATCAAATATATGCTCTTTAAGAAAAACATCTAATTTCTTTCCTGAAATTACTTCAACTAAATAACCCAAGAGTTCATGATTGAAACCATACCACCAATAAGTTCCCGGTTCAAAAGCAAGTGGGAGAATAGCTAAACGCCTGCTAAATTCCTTTAAAGGAGGCATTATAGGAATCATATCAAGTTTTGTTCTTAGTCTTGTTTCACCTGTAAAACCAAATGCTTTTCCGTATAAATTATCATCAGGTAATAGATGATAATCTCCGTAACTTAATCAAGATGTATGGGTAAAAAGCTGTTTGATAGATAATGTTTTCTTGACATCGATAAATTCTATTTTACCTGTTTGTTCATCAAAAGATTTCAATATCCTAAGATTATTAAATTCTGGAAGAAATTTCTCAATAGAATCATCCAAATCAAATTTCTGCTGTTCGAGAAGAATTAATGCTGCCAAACAAATTATTGGTTTAGTCAATGAATAAATTCGAAAGATATCATCAAAAGCCATCGGAATGTTATTTTCCTTATCTTTCCAACCAAATTTGTTACAATAAACTAAATCACCCTTGTGATAAACTGCACATAGAATTCCACCAGTTTTGTTATCATCTATATATTCATGTAATTCAGATGTTAGAGTATCGAATGATTTTGGATTTTCTACTTGTATTTTCATTTAAACCAACTCTGTTTCCTAAAATCATACTCATAGTCCAAATTTTTAAATTTTATTCAATAGAAGCATTTTTTCGATTTTATTCTTTGATGAATTCATAGTATTTCCGGATAAAATCATCCCACTGGGACATCTGCCTTAACAATTGTTCTTGCTGCTGAGTAAATTTTTCTGCTAATCTATACATACCTTCATCGTCAGCTATCTTCCTAGTACTCTCTAGAAGGGTTTTTGCTTTTTGTAGATCAATCTCGACCATGGATTTCTGAGCTTTTAACCAATGGGTCAGTATTTGAAGATTGTTTGCTTCGAGTCTAATATGGCAAACATTTTGCATCTGAGCTAGTTCAGAAAGCTCATCAATATATAATTCTAATTCCTGTAATACTTGAGCATCTCCCGATATGCTAAATTCGTTCATTAATAACTCACATAAATTGATAAGAGCAATAACAACAATACCATGTTTGGTAAATTTCTCTTTGACAACTTTAATTAAAATATCAGCAGCCTTCATCCAATCTCTTGGACGTGTACTGTTTTTTAATACTAATGCTTGTGCTGTCTGGTACATTTGTTCAAGAAAACTAGTTGGATGAAGTTTAACAAAAGCTTCTAATTCCTCAAGATATTTAGTGTATAATACTCTGTCATTTTTGTCAGTTGTAATTTGTATTAGATTAAATAATGATCTGGCAATAAAAAGTATAAAGTTAATTCTTTTATACAATTTTAGAGCTTTTTGCATATAATCCAAAGCAAGATTGTAATCTCCCTTTATATGATATGCTTTTCCCATTTCAAAAAAAACACGGGGATTCTTAACTGGTTTTTTGCTATCTTTGTATGTATCAAGAATTGAAAAACATATTTCCAAAACTTTGTTAAATTCTCCTTTATCAAAAAGTCCTTTTGCTAAAACGAGAGAGATGAGATTTGTACGATAGACATCATCCCTTTTCTTCATAAGATTAACAGCTTCAGTTAAATACTCAATTGCTTTGTCGAGATCCCCCTCTACCCACTCAACGATTGCTTTTCCTACTAATGCAAAAGCTCTTCCACTAAGTGTTGTTTCGTTTTCTAATGAGGGTAAAACTTTTTTCATTAATTCAAGTGATTTTTCTAGTTCTCCACTAAACCAATAAATAAACGATTTATAAAAAAACTCCCAATTTGTTTTCAGTCCAAGTTTTTTACAATATTCGATCGTTAAGTCATTATATTCCAAAGCAAGATTATACTTACCAATACCTAGATATGATTCTGTTAATCTCGAAGAGAAAAAATAGATCCTATAATCATTCTTGTTATCTTTTGCTAATTGTAAACCAGCTTGAAAGTGAACTATTGCATCTTCAAATGAATCTAAATGAAACTCAGCACTCCCTAGTAAGTCATAATAACTAAGTAGAATTTCTGAATCATTTAGGGAATTAACAATCGTAAAACCTTGTTTTGCAATTTCTAGGGCTTGTTTGCCGTCACCCATCCAACTGAAACTAGTACCTTTACTCCAGAGTAACCAGGCCTTACGAATCCTATAATCATCTTCATCTGGTTTTAGATTTTCTTTTAATATTTTTTCTGTTTCCTCAATTAGTGTATTTGACTTTTTATATTGCTCCCCCCAAAGCAAACATTGAGCTTTCACAAAGAGAGCATCTATTAATAGTAAAGGGTTATCGATTGTCCCACACTTAGATATCACAGCTTCAATAATTCCTAAACCTTTTTCCCAAAAACCCATATTAGCAGTAAGAAGTACCTTGATTATTTGTGCTCTGATATTAGTTTCAGGTTTGTGTTTTTTCTTCTCAAATTCAGCTAGTTTATCAGATGCTTCAGAGAATTTACCTTTATTTTTTAAATTAATTATTCGTTGAAGTTCTTTATTCTTCCCTGCTAACACGAATGTGCCCCCAATTATTATTCTTAATTCTATTAGAACCTAAGAGCAACAATTCTTCTTTGTAATAATAAATTTTCTTGAAAAAAAAAGTAAAGAACCATTAGCTATGGGTAATTTCTAATTCATCTACTTTTTCTTCTTTAATCTTTTCTTTTAAGAATTCCTCAGTTTCCGATTCAAGAACATCTAACTTGAATTCTCTCTCTACGGAACGTTCTCTACTTGCGAGTTCAGCTTCTAAGAGATAAAGAAAAGTTTGTTGTTGATTGCTTTCTTGCGAAAGATGAATGATTGTATCTATCTCATTGCTGAGTTGTTCTAGGTCATTATCAGTTAATTCATCTAATGATCCTGAAGAATCTATATCGAAAGTTGTGATAATAAGATTAAGAATAGACTCCATCAAAGAAGAATTCTGGACTATTTTCTCACTAAAAGTAATAATCAATCGCTCTAGTTCTTTTCTTCCTATTAATGCTATTTCCCCGGGGGTGATTTTTTTCCATGGAAAACTTGCTTTCGTTGCATCTTTTACTTTTCTAGTAATTTTTTTTTGGGCGGATTTAGTTTTCGGTCTTGTTTCTAGTTTAGCTAATTTTTCTTCTAACTCTTTCATTCTTTGTTTTTTGCGCTCATAATATGCTCTTTGTCTATCAGCATTTGTAGCATGTTTCCTTGGTCGTCCACCTTTGTTCTTTTCTTCGGCCATTATTACCTCACAAGTATTACTGTATTATTGGTACTTAAAAGCGTTTCGTATTGTTACAAAAGATTTATAAGGTTTTGTAACAAAGTATTGTAACAAGACAATACGGAGGGTACACAAAAAGTGAAACTAAAAATAAAAATGATCACAGCATTAACAGTAGCAATGTTTCTTGCGAACATCTTAGCATTTGCTACTACACCAGTGAAAGCAACAGATCCCGATCAAATTTTTAAGATTGACATAATTGCAAAAGGCATAGACCAAGACATTTCTAGAGCAACCACTTTTATCAAAGGAAAGATCGAATTCGATAAAGTCACCGGTGAACCTCTTGGCGATGTAAACTTCCACGTAAAAATCTATGATGAATCACACGAAAAGATTTACTCAATGAAAGGTAAACTCAAAGATGGAGCAGTAATGTTTCTACCATATTATTATTGCAATGTGCGTCATGTTTACTGGACTAACCTTTGGTTCATCATGGGTGAAGGTGAAATTAAGACTACCGATACAATTCTCACAATAGACTATCGAGGTTTGACTATAACCTTACCCAACACAGGAGGAAAATACATTCCATCAACTATTATGATGCTTGTAAATCCTACTGGTGAATATGTTGGCGGAGTTGATGAACTTGGGGGATGGGCTTTTGCTGGAATCCCAGGATTCGGCGGAGTAACTACTTTAACAAAGTACTTTGAAAGATAGGCCCTTTAGATCTGAGAGAAACTAATTTAGGGTGTTTCTTACACCCTTATTTTTTCTATTACTTCTTTATCCAAAGAATTACTTTTTCAAGATACAAGAGGTTTAATCTTAAGACAAAAAATTTATAAGGTTTTGTAACAAGGTATCGTAACAAGACAAAGGAGGAGCATAAAATATGAAATATAGGAAAATTATAACAATAGGAATTTTGGTAACATTCGTTATACAAGCACTTGTTGTTATATCATTTATCAGCTCAAAAGAACCCGGGATTGTTGATTTTCCCAGACAAAATCTAATAGAAAAGCTGAGTGATAAATCTAGCATATTTGGAAATTATTTCTATGAGAACGAGGGACAGTTTGGTGAGAGCCAAATCAGTTTTTACGGTTACATGCCTGGAGGATCAATCGGTTTTGGTGAGAGCAAGATATTTCTAAAAATTACTGACAGTGAGCAGGTAGTTACTGTCTATTTTGAAAATGCACATGCAGTCAAACCAATAGCTCTTGAACAACAAGAAAGTACTGTGAGTTATTTCATTGGAAACAATGGTGCACATAGCAATATCATGAAGTGTGAAAAAATTGCTTATTACGACTTATGGCCAGGAATTGATCTCTTTTACAAAATCACTGATAATGGTATCAAATATGAGTACCATGTTAACGTCGGTGCAAACGTTCAAGACATTAAAACCAGATATGAAGGGTTAGACTACCAATCGTCAATAAAGCCTAAGAAACTAGTGTTATCTATTGGTGAACATCAAATTATCGATGAGGGACTTCGTGTCTTCCAAGAAAATGATGTAGAAATAGATGCGAGATTCACTTCCGATGATAGAAATACCTTTGGTTTTGATGTCAGCAACTTTGATACAACTCGCAAACTCATAATTGACCCGCTAATCTATTCAACATTTATCGGGGGAAGTGGTTATGAGATAGTTAGAGATATGGTTCTTGATAATGATGGAAATGCCTACCTTGTAGGATATACTACTTCAGTAGACTTCCCAACCAGTGCGACTGCTTACAACGACACTTTCTCTGGTCCTTTAGATGATATCATTGTTTTGAAATTATCTGCAGATGGATCTACTTTACTCTATTCAACATATATTGGCGGAAATGGAAGCGATGTTGCATATGGAATAGATATTGATGCTTCTGGTTGCGTCTATGTTACTGGGTGTACTGATTCTACTAATTTTCCAGTAGTTAACGCATATGATGATACATATAACGGTAAAAATGCTGAATTTGGTGATTGCTTTATACTAAAACTTTCTTCAGATGGTTCATCATTAATTTATTCTACCTATTTTGGTGGAAGTGGAGATGATCTAGCATTTGCAGTGACTATAGATTTCGAGAATAATGTGATCTTTACTGGAGAAACAACATCTACAGATTTTCCATTGCATAATGCAATTGACAGCAAATTTGATGGAGTAGTAGAATGTATCTTCGTAAAAATAGCAACAAATGGTTCTACAGTAATTTTCTCTACCTATTTCGGAGAAACTGAACAATATGGCTTTGAGCGAGGTTATGCACTTGTAACAAATGACAACGGAGATATTTATTTCACAGGCAAAACCTTTTCAGACAATATAACAGTGACTGATGAAACAACTTTTGGTTCATATCATGGAGCTACCGATACTTTTCTTGTTAAGCTGTCTGGGGATGGGTCATTACTGTATTCAGCATGCATAGGTGGACAAATGGAAGATGATCCACATGCAATTAAAATTGATAGTGCAAATAATCTTTACTTAGCAGGAGTAACTAATAGCAATGATTTCCCAGTCGTTAATGCATACGACGATGAGTACAGTTACCGATCTGATATATATCTCATGAAACTTTCAATGAATGAATCTACACCTGAAATCCTTTTCTCTACATTTCTAGGAGGATCCTATAAAGATGGTGCTCAAGATCTTTGTTTTGACAGTAAAGGTAATGTGTATATAACTGGATCAACTTCTTCATTTGATTTCCCTATGACAGAGAATGCTTACGATAATGAATTATCAGGTTACATGGATGCATTCTTGTCGGTAATTTCACCAGATGGCAATACGCTATTGTACTCAACTTATATTGGTGGAAATTTCTCAGAATTTTGTTTCGCAATAGGTTTGAGTAATACTTCAGAGGTTATAATTGCAGGAACTACCAAATCAGATGATTTCCCAACAGAAGCAGCATACGATGACACTTATTCCGGTAGTACTGATATCTTTATCCTTAAAATCCAAATCGATTTTGAACAAGAAGAAGCATCTTGGTCATTCTACTGGTCGATTACTACAATCTTCACAATCGGTGCAATTATGGTTTTACTATCAAAAAAGAAAACTAAAAAATGAAGTCGCGGGATAAAGTAAAAGCTTTAGTCGAAGTTCAACTTCGACAATTTCCTTTTTTTTACTTTTGTTTTTGTTTGAGTTCTTTTTCTTTTGTCTCTTTCTTCAATTCCTCTACTTTGGATTGCAGAATTTCCAGCTTGTAATCCCTTATTAGTAATCTTTCTCTGTTAGCTAGTTCAGCTTCCATAAGATACAAAAGTGTTTGCTGTTGAGTGCTTTCTTGCAAAGTATCTACAACATCATCCAGGATAGGATCTAATTGACCAAGTATATCTTCAACAGTTATTTCCGCTGAAGTATCCAAGATATCAGAACTAATTAATGACTGAATTAAATGCTGTAACTGACCCTTAATAGCAGGATTCTCTGTTAGTTTTTCCCTAAAAGTTTTAGTTAATTGCTCTAGTTTTTGGATATCCATTAAAGAGATTTCATTTGGAGTGATTTTTTGCCAATCAAATTTTTCTATTTCTTTTAACTTCAGGACTTTACCGGACGTTTTTTTCCCAGAAGTTTTAGTTTCTAATTTCTTTACTTTATCCTCTAATTCCTTCATCTTTGCTTTTTTACGCTCATAATATGCTCTTGACCTATCTGCTCCTGTTTCATGAATTCTTGGACGTCCACCTTTGCTTTTTTTCTTTGACATATTTCCCACTATATCGTAATCCTCAGTCAAATATTAAAAAGGTTTCGTGATAACACAAAACAATCAATTAGAGTAGTCAAAAGGAATTGTACTAATACAAAATCAAATAGTCAACTGCTGAATTATTCTTTGATGAACTCATAGTATTTCCTGATAAAGTCATCCCAGATAGTTACTTGTCCGAGTAGTCTTTCTTGTTGTTGACTCATCTTCTCTGCTAACTTAAACAATCCTTTTTCATCAGCCAAATTCCTTGTTTCTAACAATAGATTTCTTGCGTTTTGTATGTCAAGATCTGCCAAAGAAAATTGTGCTTTCAACCATAATGTTAAGATCTGAATATTGGTTGCTTCAAGTTTTAGAGCATAGTTATTTTGACTTTTCGCTATTTTTTCTAGTCGCTCTATATGTTCTTCTAATTCTTCTAACACATGCGTGTCTCCTGAAATGCTGAATTCAATCATTAATAGTTCACACAAATTGTTCAATGCGATAATTGCATAGTTTTTGTCTTCAGGTTCTTCATCAGCAATACTTTCTAAAATATTTAAAGCTTTCATCCAGTCTCTGGGACGAGGACTTGCTTTCAAAACTAAGGCTTGTGCAATACGAGATATTTGATCAAAAAGGGTATTAAAATTTGATTCAACTAGAACTTTAAGTTCTTCTAGATACTTGTTGTATGAAATCACATCATTCTTGTCAATTGAAATTCTCACAAGCAAAAATAGGACTCGAACCATAGCTTTTATGTTTAACAAGTCCTTTCTTAATTGCAAACTTTTTTTAGCGTTTTCCAATGCTAGATTAAAATCACCTTTTGCAAGGTATATCTTCCCAAATAATTCATAGTAATATGATTTAGTCCAGATATTGTTGACTTGTTTAACAAGGTTAAAATTTTCTTCACTTATTTCTAAGGCTTTATCATATTCCCCTTTGTCATTTAATGCACCTGCTAATGCTATCGATACTACTGTCGATAAATGCTTATCCTTACTCACTTTGAGAATCTCAATAGCTTCTAATAGATACTCTATAGCTTTATTGATACTTCCACTATGCCATTCAATGTTTGCACTTATCCACAAAGCAACACTTTTACCGCGAGGGCTTTGACTATTTTCATAATCAGGTAAAACTTCTCTAAAAATCTCATGGGCTTTCTTAATTTCCCCCGCAAAATAATAATTTAAAGCGATAGTAAATCTTTGACCATAGACATTCATTCCTAATGTTTTGTAAAGCTCAATTGATTGTTCAATGTACTTTATTGCTTCTTCAGATTTGCCCATCATTTGAGATACTTGGGCTAAAAAATCATAAGAATTGGCTATTTGATACTTATTTTTAGTTTCTTTTGCTGCTTGTAAGCTATTATTGAAATGCTTAAAAGATTCTTCGTAGTTTGATCTGAAATGTAAGTTAGCTCCTAATTGAGAATATATTTCATACAAAAGATTTTTTTCATCTAATGATTTTGCAATAGTTAAGCTTTGATTCAGAACTTTTAGAGCAAGATCAAATCTCCCACTGAAATTATAACATTCACCTTTTAGAACAAGTATACGCGATAACCCTAGCTTATAGTCCACATCTTTTGCTGTCAATTTTTGTCCCAATGATTTCTCTGCTTCTTCCAATATTTCAATAGCATCATCATGTTTTTCAACTGCTCTAAAACATAGAGCTTTTACTAAAAGAGCTTCATTTAACAATAAGGAATTATTTATTTTATCAAGCTCTTCTAAAACTTCTTCTAATAGTTCCAAACTTTTTGTCCAAGAAGTTGATCTTTGGGATTTTGCTTTTAGGATCTTTATTCCAATTTTTGCTTCTTTCGCAAGGTTAGATTTCTTTTCAAAATCAGCTATTTTTTTATTTGCTTTTTCAAACTCCCCATGAGCAATCATTTTTTCTATTTGCTTCAGTTCATTATTAGCCCATTTAACCAACACATCAACTCCAAATTTGAATCTTGAACTTAAAATATCAAGGAGTAAAATAATGATTCTTTTTTCCTCACATAAATCTTGTTGAAAAAAACATAGAAAGAGAGGAATTTAATGAGAATTATTATTAAAGATCTTTTCCTTTTTCCGCTTCCTGCTTTTCCTCTAGAATTTTTAGTTTCCTTTCTAAATCCTTCATTTTTGCTTTTTTCCGCTCATAGTAAGCTTTGTACCTTTCTGCATTACTAGCATATTTTCTTGGCCGACCCACTTTCTTTTTTTCCCCTGGCATAGTAACCACTACAATTGTATTATGTGAGAACAATTTAATAAGTTTTGTGTTAACACGAAATGCTTATATAGTTTCGTAAAGAGATATAGTGTTAACACGAAACTCTTATTAGGGTTTTGAACTACAAAAACGAAAAATGAGAGAATTAAAATGACCAATGGAGTAATTATGAAATTTACAAAAATTTGGTTTCTTGTGTGCGCAATTATACAATTCACTTTCGGAATGGCTTTTGTTTTCTTCTGGGATCTATTCTTTGCAAATCTCATCCAATTTCCATTTACAGATCCAGCTTTACCACTTATCTTTGGTACCGCAGCTTTCGGTTTATCAGCCATGTGCTTTATGTCCTTCTTCCTTGGGAAAGATTGGAATTCAGTAAGAATACCTGTTTTAACTGAGATTATTTGGTGTGGCATAAGTATACCAGCTATGTTATACGCCCAATACAGTTACATTGCTTTACCCCCAGTTAATTGGATGAACACACTTTCTTATGCACTTATTATGGCAGGGTTTATCGTTGCTTACATCCTACAGAGGAAACAAGAGAAAATGGAAATATAAAGAAACAGGAAATTAGACGTCACGGGTAAAAGTAAGAGTTATTGTCGAAGTTCTCCTTCGACTTTCTTTTTTTCTATTTTCACCCAATTTTCTGGTTTATAAAAATAAATTTAAGCTTTCTAGATGATTTTTATTTATGCCTTTTTTCGTAAATAATGGATTAAAAATAAACTATACGATTATAGATGAATGTAATGGAGAATATCTATTTCTTCATACAGGATTGAATTCTACAAAGGAAGCTTGGATAGAACTAAGTTATACAGAGGAATTGAAGAAGCACTGGAAACTCATCCTTATAGATCCTCGCGGTCACGGAGAAAGTGATAAACCTCGAGACCTAGCAAAATACTCTTTCAAATTCATGGCTGATGATGTTGTTGCTCTTCTTGATCATCTGAAAATCGACAAAGTTCATTTCTTTGGTTATTCTTTAGGAGGGCTCGTAGGCTGGCAAATAATACAATATTACTCGGAGAGATTAGTATCCTTTATTGCTGGTGGTAGTCGAGTAAAATTCCCTTCTGGCAGATCTAATGCTTTTCTAAGATTATCATTTTTACAAGAAGGACCTATTGAAAATGCTGATACACCAACGCAACCCTATGATATTGAACATCTATTACCCAGTATAAAGATACCAGTTCTCACGTTTGTTGGTGATAAAGATACATCTTGTTATCCATTTGTTGTTGAATATTCAAAATTAATTCCAAATTGTACAACATTCGTTTTACCCGGATTAAATCATCCTCAGGCAATGGGCGAAAAAGAAGAGGTTCTCCCAAGAGTCACTGCGTTTCTTAAAGAACACTCTGCAACGAAAGAATAAGTTCATTCTCTTTACTTAATTTCCTATATAATGTATTTTTAATACTTACATTAATCATAAGAGATTGTTGTTTGAATTTATACTCCAACCCACAACTTAGAAATGTGATTAACGTGTTCAAGAATAAGAAAGTAACAAATTCACTTTTAATTTTACTAATTATTCTTTTGCTTACTGCTTTTATTCAAGGAGAAAAAGTGGTTTCATTTACAAATTTCGATACCGGATTTGAGAGTCCATTAAATCCTGAATACATTGTTTATTGGACTCTTCCAGAAGTTGTCTCTACTGAAAGCTCGTTAAGATCATTACGACCGGCTATTGCTGTAGACTCCAATGATAACGTTCACGTTGTTTGGCACGATCTTACTGCTTACAGTGGGTCAGGTGGAGATGAAGACATTTTTTACAAGTGTTGGAATGCTACTACTGAATTATGGTCTACAACCTTGGTTTTATCAGACAGTAGTGGTGGTGCTTCAATTGCTCCTGAAATAGCGACTGACGAACTTGGCAATGTTCATGTTGCTTGGCGTGATGTAACAGGTCTTTTGTCATCAGGCGGGGATGCTGATGTGTTCTATAGATTATGGAATATTACTACTGGTTCATGGAGCTCTATTGAGCTTGTTTCATCTGAAAGTACAAATAATATGAATTGGTTAAGCATTGCAGCAAAAGGCGGGGAAGCTTTTGTTGTTTGGCAAGATCCAACTAATTACCTTGCATCAGGAACCGATACTGACCTTTTATTTAAGATGAGACAACTTGGAGGAACTTGGACAACTGCTGAAGTTGTTTCCACAGAAAGTTGGGCTATTTCTCGTTTTCCTGCTATTGCAATCGATAATGAGACCAATATTCATGTTTCCTGGGACGATGGTTCAAATTATGCTAGTGCAGGAACAGATCAAGATGTATTTTACAAATACAGAAATTCTACCACAGATTCATGGTCAACAACTGAAGTTATCTCTACAGAAAGTGGCAGTTTTTCTGAAAGATCCAGTATTATTGTAGATAGTTTTGGCAATCGACACATTACTTGGTTTGATGGTTCTAACTTTGCTAGTGCTGGAACAGATCATGATATTTTCTATAAACGGTGGAATGCTACAACCTCAACTTGGACTACAACTGAAGTTATTTCCACTGAGAGTTCTTTGAATTCTGATGTTCCATCTTTAACGGTCAATCAAAATGGTGATGTTCTCATCTTTTGGTTTGATGCTACTAATTATTTAGGTTCTGGTGTAGATCAAGATATTTTCTACAAATATTGGAATGCTACTAGTGGTGTTTGGAGTAGTGCAAAAGTAATAACAGATGGTTTAGCTGATGATTCTTGGCGACCAGAAGTAGCTATTGATTCTGATGAAAGAATCCACGTTGTTTGGATTGACAGAACTAACAACTATGGAGGATCCAGCAGTGATATTGATATTTTATACTCAAAAGGTCTAGATTACATGATTTTAGCAAATCTTGACTTTATCTTGAGACCAACTGATCTAACATATGAAATTGGTTCTACTGAAAATAGTGTATCTTGGATAATCTCCGATGAAAATATTTCTGTGCCAACTTATGCTATTTATCTAAATGGAACCGAATTAATTAATGATACTTGGATATCAAATGACCCTATTGGTTTTAGTGTAGATGATTTAGTTATTGGAAATTATACCTATAGTTTTGTTGCAGTAGATGGTTACGGTGAAATGATAACAGATGAAGTTGAAGTAAGTGTGATTCCAGAATCTACAAGATATCCGTGGATAGATACATTAGCTAAAGGTTTCATTGGATCCTTCGTAGCTGGAGGGACTGTTTTCATCACGACACTAGTTGTAGTGGCAGTTAAGAGGAGAAAGCAATGAAGTTCAGAGTTACTTTTCATAGAGTTGTTTCATGGTGGTTAGGAATCTTCTCCATTCTCACAATTCTAAGTGGATATGCTGCTTCTCGAAAATGGTTTGCAAATCGAGAAGTGATGGTTGATGCTCATATTGTCCTTAAATGGAGTTTTGTTGTGCTATTTCTTATTCATATTATTTACACATTAGCTTTTGTTAGAATTGGCAAAGTAATCAGAAGAAATCCTGGTAAACATAAAGTAAGAGTTGTTCAGGGAGTCTCCAAATGGCTTGTATTAGCTTTCGGTTTCTTAATTATTCTAACAGGTTTCAGTCAATATGAGTGGACCGGAGCTGCTTTTCATAAGTGGTTGCCTTTCTGGGTTCACAAAGTATTCGATGTTGGTTTAACAATCTCAATCATTGTCCATGCTATGGCAGGAGTCAAAATTATTTCTAAACGAAATAAAATTGAAAAGGTATGGTTTGATGTTCTCATTTGGATTGTTGGAATTGCTCTTATGGCTGGAATCATTTTCCTAGAAGTAACAATGAATTTGTTGTGATTTTTTTAAGAGAAAGTTTACATCAACGTATCTTGAGAAGAGAATTAATTAATTGACAAACTTTTAAAATGATGTTTTTCTTTTAAATCTGTCTTTAACGAGGAAAGTGCATGATGAGTATCAATAAGTCAAAAACGCAAAATTCCTATGTAAAATGGTTTTTTGTTCATGTTTTGAATCATAAACTGCAATTCACATTAAATTTCATTGGGATTATTGCAGTCTGTCTCACGCGAACGTTTATCCCTAGATATATAGGAACGATAACTGATTCGATTATTAACCAAGATTTTTCTAGATCACTCTTATATACAATATTGATTCTTCTAGGTTTTTACTTCCTCACAAATATTTTGGAATACACTACTTGGATGATTGGACACCAATTAGGTTCCAAATCTGAGCAATCTATGCGTAAAGAATTTTTCGAGAATGTTCAGAATAAACCCCTAAGTTTTCATGATGGCATTAAAACAGGTGATTTACAAGCATTAGCAACCAATGATCTCCGTGTAGTTAATACCTTAATTGCACACGGGTCATTTTACATTTATCCCTTTGTACAAGGCATTATTACTCTTGTACAAATTAATACTTTTAATTGGATGATGGGATTAGTTCTTGTACCTTTTTTGGGATTATATGTCTTATTTGTTTTGCGTTATCGTAAGAATTTGCTTCCTTACTCAAAAGAGTCTTTAACCAGGCACGCAGCTGTAACGGTCTCTTTACAAGAAAGTCTGAATAGTGTCCAAGTTGCAAAGACTTTTTGCGCAGAGGAGTTCGAATATAAAAAGTTTAGAAAGTCGGTTCGAGAATTTAGAAAGAATAGATTAGGCGAAATAAGAATTCAAGCCCGTTTTTATCCTTTATTGACTCTTTACGCTGCCATAGGTATATCGGCTGTTGCTGGAACTCTTTTAGTCATCTATGGGCTAATGACAATAGGGCAATTAGCTGCTGTGCTTCTTTTATTGGGTGCTCTTATTATGCCTACCAATATGATTTTTTGGGCTACCAGAGATATGATCAGAGGATTTGGTGCAAGTGAGAGGCTCCATAACATTATTTCAAAAGGTAAATTAGAACTATTGCCTGCCGAGAAAACTGATTATTCAAATGTCTTCAAAGGAGCGATTGAATTCCAAAATGTTTCATTCACCTATAACAATAGTAATGTCAAGAGTATCCAAGTGTTAAAGAATTTGAGCTTTAAAATCAAACCAAATCAACAAGTCGCATTAGTTGGTCCAACGGGTTGTGGAAAAACAACGTTAGCTAAGCTTTTGTTAAGATTATACGATCCCCAAGAGGGAACGATTTTACTGGATGGCAAACCAATACAAGAGTATCCTTTAGAAATGGTTCGGCAAAATGTATCCCTAATTGAGCAAGATATTTACTTATTCTCTCAAACTATTGAAGAGAATATTAAATTTGGTTTTCCTGATGCATCAGAAGAAAAGGTTGTAGAAGTATCTAAATTAGCTCAGGCACATGATTTTATCACTAATTTTGACAAAGGGTATGATACTATAGTTGGAGAACGAGGAACTACTCTTTCAGGGGGAGAAAAGCAGCGTGTTGCCATTGCTCGTGCTTTCCTTACTAATCCCGATATTTTAATTCTAGATGATTCGATGAGTGCAATAGACAGTGAAACAGAGGAAAAGATTGGCAAAGCAATCAAGAACATCTTAGAAAATCGAACCACTTTGATAATTACTCATCGTTTGCATACAATTCGAACATCCGATTTAATTCTCGTCATGAAAAATGGAGAAATTGTTGCTCAAGGGCAGCATGATAATCTATTAAAAACTTCTAAAGATTACAGGAAGGTCTTTGGAATGCATGTCGCAGATGCAAAAATGACTCAGGAGGTAAACTAGATGGGACTCTTCAGAAGCTCTATGAGAGAAAAGCATGAGCGAAGCTATAGTGATAGAGAGTTGTTCAGAAGGTACATCAAGCGACTTGCTTCTTATAGAAAAAACATTATGCTAATAGCTTTATTCATTGTCATTCAAGCAATTGCTACTGTAGCCTTACCCGCACTAATTCGCTACTTAACCAATGAGTTAGATGGGGGTAGTCCAGATCTTGTATTCACTATTCTTGCTGCTGCAGGATTTTTATTATTGTATATAATCAATTGGATTGCATTCTCTCTACAACAAATGCAATCCG
Organism: Candidatus Heimdallarchaeota archaeon; assembly: GCA_030629105.1. Classification (GTDB taxonomy): domain Archaea; phylum Asgardarchaeota; class Heimdallarchaeia; order JABLTI01; family JABLTI01; genus JABLTI01. Next base: position 6,344 of record DAOVPS010000020.1, on the reverse strand, counting down.
GAAAATATGTTCCATTCTTCTTAGAAGAAATGCGTCTTGATTTATTCAAAAAATTACAAGAGCAAGACATGACTTTCTTTGATGAGCATATGAGTGGTAAACTAAACAGCATTATCGTAAATGATACATTAGATTTCAGTAGCACTGCAATCCTCATTAGTAACACCATTGGTAGCATTATTATTAGCATTTGTACCTTGGGAATAATTTTTTACTTCAATTGGATTCTCGCCTTAATTACAGTTGCAGCTATCCCAGTATTATTCATACTAATGTTTCTTCTTCGCAATCTTGCTAAACGAGTGAGTAAAAATTATCGAGAAGCTATTAGTAGTGTAAATTCTGCTATGGTTGAAGCAATTGAAGGGATTCAAGTATCCAAAAGCTTTGGCCAAGAACTCAACATAGTCAGTCAATTTGAAGATATTAATCAAAACTATTTCAGTGCATGGATGAAATTGACTGCTACTACTCATTTCTGGAGACCATTACTTAATACAATTACTTCTATCATTCTCTGTCTTGTGTTATACTATGGAATAGACATGAATATCTCAGCTGACATTTTGATTATGTTTGTTTTATACGTTCAAACTTTCTTTAGACCGGTACTACAATTAGCGAGATTCTTCCCGGAATTAAGTGCTGGAATGGCTGCTTTTGAACGAATCCTAAGTATATTCGATAGTGAGCCAAACGTTAAGCAGAAAAGAAATGCTCAACCTATTGATGAAATTAAAGGAAATATTCAGTTCAAAAACGTAAATTTCTGGTATGAACGAGACAATGTAGTCTTTGAAAAACTTAATTTAACTATTCGTAAAGGAGAGAAACTCGCGATAGTTGGTCATACTGGAAGTGGCAAGACATCTTTAGTTTCCTTACTTTCTCGCTACTATGAATATCAAGGCGGGGACATCCTAATCGATGAACAAAGTATCCGCAATTATACCTTAGATTCTTACAGAAAGCTATATGGAAAGGTAGAGCAGGATGTTTATTTGTTCCCTGGTTCCATAAAAGAAAATATCCGCTTTGGAAGAAAAGATGTAACGGATGAAGATATCTGGCGTGTTTTAGACATCGTACAAGCTAGTGAATTTGTTCACAGATTTCCCAATGGATTAGAAACAATTATTGGTTCTCGAGGACGCGATCTTTCGGTTGGTCAAAGGCAACTAATCAGTTTTGCACGAGCAATTCTCTTGAATCCCAAAATTCTCATTTTAGACGAAGCTACCTCGAGTGTCGATGCTTTCATGGAAGCGATGATTCAAGAAGCCTTAGGGAAAATGCTTGAGGACCGAACAGCTATCATTGTTGCTCATCGATTAAGTACTATTGTCAATGTTGATCGAATTATCGTTATGGATAATGGTGCTATTGTAGAGGAAGGAACGCATGAGGAACTGCTTGATCTTCAAGGAAAATATGCTTCACTTTACAATCAATATTTCGTTCATCAAACTCTTGATTGGCAGGAACAATCTTACTCAAAGTAACCATGAATTTGTGAACCTGAAATTATCAATTATTTCATTATTTCTTTTCCATAAACCTAATATCCTTTGTTATTTTACTTTTAGATTGGAGGGAATCACATGAGTGATTCAGATCTTGACAGTGAAGAAGCTATTATAAAAATGAGAGAAGAACCTCCTTTTGATTTAATAAAAAGTGAAATACTAACATTATTCGCTGAAAATAAGGGGATGATCTTGGGAACATCGTTAAATGACCGAGTTACTGCTAGACACATATCATTTGTTAATGTAGATTTTGATATCTACTTTACATCTTGGGAACATAATAAGAAGATAATCCAAATGAAAGGTAATCCCAATATTGCTTTATGTTTGAATAACGTACAAATTGAAGGAAAAGCTGAATTTCTTGGATGGGCTTTTGATAAGAAATACAATGAGATAGGTGATTTGTTTCGAGCAAAATTCAGCTCTATTTGGTTTGACCGTTTTTCTCATATTAAAGAGATGATGCTAATAAAAATAGCTCCTGTGAGTGTTGTTAAATTTGAAAATATCTATAGGAGATTTCAACTTCAAAATATCGATATAAAAAATAAGAAAGTCTATCAAATGAGGCTTGAGGATAAGAACCATCCAAAATATCCTTATTAATTAGAAAGATTTTTCCTTTAATGTGTATTTAAATGTGTAGGGGGATGATTTTGTCTTCTCTTATACTAAAACAACTAAAAGAAGTAGATCAATTAATGCTAGCGGGAAAACATTCAGATGCTTTGAATTTCATAGATAAGATAGCTGAAGAAGAATTAACTGAGAAAGACAAAACTACTTGCCTTTTATATAGATTAACTTCACTCAATGCTTCACGTAATTCTAATGAAGCCTTAAATATAGCTAAGACAAGTCTTAAACAATTCAAAAATCAAAAACCATCAATTGTGGAGATAGAGATTCTTAACCAGAAAGGTATAGCTTTATCTTATTTAAGCAAAGGTAAAAAGGAAAGGGAAAAAATTATTAAAGAACTAGAATCGAAGCTTGCTGCAATTGATGATATATCACGAAAAGATAAGGACAAGATGAAGGCTAATGTTTTTAGGTTAAAGCTTTTTATAACTTTTGCTAGAGTTGAACCAAAAGAATATCTAAAATTAGCTCAGAATTGTAACAAACATGCTGAGAAGAGTGGCGATAAAAGATTAATTAATTTTAGTAGAATTTTCTTAGCTCTTGCTTATTATCGCAATAATGAAAAAGAAAAAAGCTTAGAATTAATCAAAAATGCTTATGAGCATGCTATGTCAATTGGATTTAAACAAGGACAGGAAGATAGTCTCTGGAGCTTATCTTATTACGAAACAAATAGAGAGAGAAGCCTTGAGTTAGCAGAAAAAGCAATAGCATTACACGAGGAATTTGAGTCAAACCTTGATTCTTATGGTAGATATGTATTACTTGGTTGTAGATATGTTCTTGCTTGTGAATTCGAGAAAGCTTTGCTTATTCTTCGGAAAGCTGAAGAAGCTCTAGAAGTTGATAACAAAGAAAAATATAGCATATATTTTGTGTATGCTAGATTGTTTAATTTGAAAGGTGAATTTAATTTAGCTTATGAAAACACTTTACAAGCAAAGAAATTAGCTGAAGAGATAAATAGGAAGCCTTTAGTTGCAAATAGCAATTATGAACTTGTCTTATTAGCATTAGAATTAGATAAACTAGAACTTGCTAAGAAGCATTTAGAAGAATTACGAAGTAATAAAGAGGATTTGGATGATGATGAAACAAATCAAATGTATAAATTAGCATCAGCTTTAATTTTAAAAGCGAGTAAAGGATTTCGTGAATGGACTAAAGCAACAGCAATATTGGAAGAACTTTTGGAAAATGAAGCTTTAAGCACATCTATTTTTATAACAACAACATTGAATCTCTGTGAATTACTCATAAGAGAAATTGAGTTAATAGGTGAAACAAATATACTCACCAATATACAAAACCATCTTTCTCAACTACAAGAATTAGCAGAAGATAGAAAGATATACTGGTTACTTATAGAAATTTTGCGATTAAAATCACAAATTGCTCTTCTAGTATTTGATATTCAAAAAGCTAGAGAGTTATTAGAAGCAGCACTTAGAATTTCACAAGAGAAAAGAATAGGAAAATTAACTGTAGAAATTATAAATGAACAAATAGAGATAGAAGAAAAAATATCAATCTGGGAAAAACTACAGAAATTAGATGCCCCCTTAATTGAAACCTTGAAACATGTTCACTTACTAAACAATATTGTAGAAATAAATCAAAAAACCGCCACTGTAAAATCCTGTGGCGGTGATAAGAATGTAATAGAATATCGGAAATTATTTTCTTTGAAGATTTAGCCCCGATATTCTTAGGGATTGAATTTATCCCAGAATACTTTCGGTGGATGACGTAAATCATAATCTATTCTTGTATCATGAATTACTCGAGAGCAATAAGGATCCCCTTGAGCAATCGTATGTTCCATGGTTAAGATAAAATTCTCATTATGGAATTTTGCATCTTCGTAATCACCGTAGCAACAAATGTAGTACTTTAATTCTGGATCAGGCAAATCTTCCAGGACATCTACCCACATGCAGTTTTCATTCTTGTATGCGTATTTTCCTTCATTGATGAGACCAGTGACTATTACCCAATCACTTGGTACCTCTTTCGGTTCAATCCGTTTTTCAAAAAGTGTCTTTATATCAGGATAACTATTTTCTCTAGTCTTCTTAGCTTCTATATAGTAATGAGTAACATATTGCTTGTAGAGTTTAATTGCTTCTTCTCTTCCTATTGTTTCGATTAAGGTTAACAAATTGTAATACCTAGGGTGCAGAAAAGAAAGCAAATGATTTCTATTTGGAACTTTGATTTTCTCTTTCTTCCAGTCTGTACTACCGGGAATTTGATTTAATTGTAAGAAGTAGTTTAGATTTAGTTTTGCTAGTTCAGTATACTTTTTTAGTAGTTTGTAGTCTTCAAATACATCTTTCAAATCTATTTTTCTCTTAGTAACCAAATCTTCTTTTACCATTGTTTTGTATTTCTCTGTTAAATTGCTAACAAATTTCTCAATTGAATCTGGACTATTCTTCTTGATAAATCCTAAAATGAAATTTAGTCTTTTCAATGGTTCTCTTCTAACATAATCAAATGGTTGAACTTCCACAGGTTTTTCTAAAACATCTGGATTCAATTTACCTAAACGATACTTTTTCATTTTGATTACCCATTCTCTGTAATTGAAGAAATAGATATAAGAATTCTCATGAGTTGAGAAATTAACTGTAGTTTTAGTCAGAATTTCAGCCTAAAACTGCTTTATTTTTCGAATCACAAAAAATTTATGATTAAATAAAAGAATAGACTGTGTGAATTGATAAAATGCTACAAGCAATAACTATAATGGAACTAACTATGGCTGCAGTGTGGTTATTTCTCATTGTTTTCCTCTCTTCCTCCTTTTTCGGAGCTTACATATCAGAAATTAGTTTGTGGTTTTCCTGGATTCCTATAGCAAATATCATCGTTGCTATTCCATTTATGATTCGTTTCTCTCAAGATCCCCAACCTAATATTGATTTTATACTCTTGATTGTTAGTTCCTTAGCTTTTTTGGTGACATTCTTACGGATAATAATTCCATTCCTCCAAGTTCGCAAAACAAATACTGAATTTGGTGAAGCGATGAAGAGTGCCCTAGGTGAAGATTATCTTGATAAAATTGATTCAAATATTAATTCTCGATTTTTTAAGGAAGTAAAATTCAAACTGATTCGTTATCTTAGAGGTTCACAAATTAGAAAACTAAAACAGCGTGTGAAATCGGAAGAATCAATCACATATCGTTTTTTAAGAGAGAAAGATCTAAAACTTAATGTATATTATCCAAAAAGAGAGGGTATCTTTCCAGTAGTTGTTTTTGTTCATGGAGGAGGATGGGTATCAGGTTCAAAGGATGAGAAAAGTAATATTGCAGTTTGTCTTATGATTGCAAATCTTGGTTATTGTGTCTACAACATTGATTACCGTTTAACACGTTTGGAGCCCTTCGCTAAGAAAGGCGAGCATCCACATGACCATCCTACTATTAGGGAAATGATTTCTGATGTTAGATCAGCATTATTATTTGCCAAAAGAAATGCTTCTAAGTATAAAGGCAATCCTGATGAATTCTTCTTATTTGGTCGCTCCGCTGGGGCACATCTTGTCTTATTAACAGCTTTTAGCTGTTTTGAAGATTTTTTCAAATTAGAAGGCATCGAATGTACTGAAAAAGATGTCGAAATTACAGGAGTAATTGCTTTTTATCCGATTACAGATTTACATGAATTTTACAGACTTTACGGATTAGGTCCTGTTCGATTAGCAATTGAGAAAACTGTAGGAGGAACTCTCGAGGAAAAAGAAGAATTATACAGGCTTTTCTCACCAGTTAGCTACATTACAAAAGAAAGAGCTAAAAATACCCCACCTATATTTATAGCAGCAGGTAAGAAAGACAAAATTGTGAATGTTAAACAATCTAAGTTATTATTTGAGAAATTGAAGGAATATAATCTTACTAGTGTTTTATTGGAATTACCTTGGGCTAATCATATCTTTGATTTTGTTATGTATGGTCCAGGTGGTCAATTAGTTTTTAATTATTTAACCCAATTTCTTGTTTGGACACTATCAAAGAAGAAAAAGAAGGAAAGAGATATCGACAATGAATAAAACAGAAAAATTGGATCTTACTAATATTTTCATTGAACAGTTCGATCAAGATAATCTAGATGAGAGTTTCTGGGAGAAATTTCATGTCTTTAACGAGAAATC
>DAOVPS010000165.1:0-7592 GCA_030629105.1 Candidatus Heimdallarchaeota archaeon | reverse complement strand
TCAGGATTAGTTGCTAACCAAATTGCTTCTTCTGTTAAAAGAACATGAACTTCGTACTCTTCCATCAAAAGTGTTAGACCAATTCTTAGACCAGCATTGATATTGTTTCGATGAATTCCATCCTTTGGGGAATTGGCAAATAATAGAAAGTACTTTGCTGGAAAGTTAGTTGACATGGTTAACACAACATATTAAATCTTAACAAAGAAAAAACAGCTATACCATTTAAAAACCATTCTGGAAAATGCAAAATTGGTTTAAACAAACGAATCACCTTAATTGGAAAATTAAAACCAAAGCACGCAATTAAATTAAAGTATATAAGAACATGTTTATATTTCAGAATAAGTTAATTTATTTGAGATTTAAAGAACAAGGGGAAATAATGACATTTGTCTTTTATGTCTGATAGAAAGAAACAGCTAATGAGAATGTTGATTGCAGGTTCAGCATTAATTCCAGTGTATGTTATATACATCACTTTTGCTTCTGATGCATTACCTGTCGGTATATTCACATTTGTTTATTCTATTTTTATAGTTATAACTTGGTTCTTATTCTACTTCGATTTCTTCATAAAGAAACCTACATTCAATGGCACAGCATCAAATGGAAATCCTAGTAAGTAATAAAATATACAAATTTACGAATAGAAACACTCTTTTTTACTATAGTTTTATTTGTTTTTTTCAAAATTAAACCACGTTAATTTGAGTTATCCAAAGATTAAAAATAAACAAGCAAATTTATGAATTAAAAGTAGATGGTATGTGTTGTATGAGGTGTAGATAATCTCTCAAGCAAATACAGAATCCAATGCAAATGATGATCAACTTTCTAAATTGCAATTGGATATTAGAGAAATTCCGGATTCTCACATAAAATGGTTATTTCAACAAGTCTTTAGAAAACCAGCTATTGCCATCACAATTATTATTGGAACCATAGTATCAATAGCTATTACTATGGCCAGACCATTTCTGACTGGACTTTTATTTGACTTATTATGGTCAAAATACGAGCAAATACCAACTACACCTGTGGTAGATTTCTTATCTTTAATTATAGTCGATTATGAGATTCTTTGGATTATCTTTGGTATTTTTCTAACAGGAATCGTTGGATTCGTAGTTAATATAGTCATTGGAATACTAAATGAATACTTAGCACAACATACTGAAAAGTCAATTAGAGAAGATTTCTACGCTTCTGTGCAAAGTAAATCAATGGCTTTCCATGATACTGCTAAAGTCGGGGAGCTAATGTCCCAAGCAACTTTTGATGTTAGAATAATTAATGCAACCATATCACCAGGATTACGAATGATAACTCAAGCAATAATTACTGCGGGGATTGCTTTTGGGATGATATTTTGGTATAAATGGCAAATTGGTCTCATGGTTATTGCCTTTATTCCATTCTACATTTGGACACTTAATAGATATGCTAGAAATATGGCTCCTTTAACACAAAAAGTACAAACCCAGTTTGGTGTTTGCAATGCTCACTTACAAGAGAATGTTTCAGGAATTAGAGTTGTTCGAGCTTTTACAGCGGAAAGACATGAAACCAAAAGATTTCAGAAAGAAGTAGATACATTGAGAGATGATATAATAGATCGTGGTGTACAACAAGCACGTTACTTCCCACCTTTAATTCTCTCCATAACAATAACAGCTGCAATAGGATTGAGTGTTTGGTTTATTATGCAAGGATTGATGACAGGCGGAGAAGCAATAATAATCGTTGGAGTACTAATGCAGCTTTATAATCCAACATATATGATCTCATGGGTATTATTCTTAACTCATATGGGAATAGCAGGAGCGAAAAGAATTACTGGAACAATGAAAGAAGAAGAAATCATAGTTGAGAAACCTGAAGCTTTCAAATTAAAAGATGTGAAAGGTGTTATTGAATACAAAGATGTGGATTTCAGTTATCATAAGCTAAGAGATAAAAAAGTCACGAGTGAAAAGAAAGAGATTATTGAAGAAGTGAAACCTGAAATAATAATTCGAGATACTTTGGAAGGTATTAACTTTAAAACACAACCAGGAGATATTGTCGCAATTCTTGGACCAACAGGTTGTGGGAAATCAACAATTACAAAATTATTAGCGAGGATGTATGACGTAGATTCCGGAGAGATTTTAATTGATGGTAATAACATTCAAGATCTTACTCTTGAGTCATTAAGGAAAAATATTGGAGTAATAGAGCAAGATATCTTTCTATTCTCTACTACAATAAAGGAAAACATAAAATACGGTGTTGATCGAGAAGTTTCGGATGAAGAAATCGTAAAATATGCAAAAGCTGCTCAAGCTCATGAATTCATTATGACCTTCCAAGAAGGTTATGAAACACTTGTCGGTGAAAGAGGTGTTACATTATCTGGAGGTCAAAAACAGAGAATTGCCATAGCTCGAGCATTTCTAGCTGACCCAAAAATATTGATTCTTGATGATTCTGCTTCAGCAATTGACGCGCAAACAGAAGAGAAAATACAGAAAGCAATGGATAATTTACTTGAAAATAGAACTGTGTTTATAATAACACATAGACTTGCTACAATTAAGCGAGCCAATAAGATTATTGTTTTACGGAAAGGAGTAATCGTAGCTCAAGGATCTCACGAGAAGCTACTTAAAACGAGTGAAGATTACCGAAGAGTGTTCGGTCGTCACTTAGATTTACCACCAATAGAACCAGAAACAGTTGATAGTGCAGCAGGAGGATCAATATAATGTCTTGGTTTGGTGTTGGGAGAAGTGAAGAAGAGAGTGAAAGAAAATTCACTGATAAAGAACTTACTCAACAAATGATGCATTATATTTCTCCATACAAACGAGCAATCTTAATTACAACGATATTTATTGTAATAAATACTGCTTTGACACTTGCCCCCCCTTATATCATTGGTAGACTATTTGATATGGCAATAGAAGCAGATACTTCGATTGGGATAATTATTGCTCTAGTAATCACAAATATGGTTCTCAATTTTCTTACTTGGTTTCTAGGAGAATATTTGACCAGAGTAATTACTATACGAGCAATAACAAAAGCCACAAGAGATTTACGAATGGATATGTTTCATAAGATCCAGAATCATGATTTCAGATTCTTTGATACCCATATTACAGGAAAAATCATGTCTCGAGTAATGAATGATACTGACACTCTTAGAGATACACTTTTTTTCATAACACAATTAATTGGAAATGTCTTATTAGTCTTAGCTTCCACAGGATTGCTCATTTATTTGAATTGGCAATTGGCATTAATTTCCCTCTCTTTAACACCGCTATTGTTTCTGCTTATGTTCATTTTTAGAAAAATCGTCAGAAGAACAATGCTAAATTGGCGAAAAACTGTAGCTGTTGTCAATGCTGCTATGGGAGAAAGCATTTCTGGGATAGCAGTCAGCAAATCTTTCTCAAGAGAAAAACAAAATTTGGAAGATTTCAAAAAGGTAAATCATAATAATTTTGTAGCTTCATTCAGACGAGCTCTGACTTTTGCCACCCTTTGGCCCATTGTTACACTCCTACAGGTTTTAGTTTTAGTATTATTATATCTCTATGGACAAAACTTAGTGCTCTTTAATTCAGCAGTGGTTCTCACACCCGGTCTTTTGTACAGTTTTACCATCTATCTATGGAGATTTTTCTTCCCATTAACACAAGTTGCTAATTTCTATTCACAATACCAAGCTGGTCTTGCAGCTATGGAGAGAATTTTCGGATTAATGTCTATAGAGTCAGAAGTACAGCAAGTAGAAGAACCAATTATACTTCCTGAATTTAGAGGAAAAATCGAATTCAAAAATATGGATTTCTGGTATAATGAAGAGGAAAAAGTATTTGAGAAGTTCTCATTAAAAATTGAGCCAGGGGAAACGATAGCAATTGTAGGGGAAACCGGGGCAGGAAAAACAACTTTGGCGTCTCTACTCTCACGATTCTATGAAATCAAAGGTGGAGAAATCCTCATTGACGGAGAAGATATTCGAAATCTTCACATTGAGTGGTACAGACAAAAAGTAGCATTAGTCTTGCAAGACAGTTTCTTATTCGCAGGTTCTATAAAGGATAACATAAAATTTGGTCGGGTATGGGATGATACTACTGATGAAGAAGTTTATCGTGCTGCTAGAGCAGTCCAAGCAACTGAATTTATCGAAGATTTCCCTGATGGTTTTGAAACTGATGTTTTAGAACGCGGCAAAAGATTGTCCACAGGACAAAGGCAATTGGTTACTTTCGCTCGAGCATTACTTGCTGATCCTAAAATATTAATTCTTGATGAGGCTACTGCTAGCGTGGATGCGTACACTGAGGCCATGATCCAAGATGCTCTCGAGATGATCATGAAAGGTAGGACTTCAATAATTATTGCTCATCGACTTTCCACAATTAAAAATGCTGATAAAATTGTTATGATTGAGCATGGTAAAATTGTAGAAATGGGAAGCCATGATCAGCTTTTGAAGAAGAAAGGACAATATGCAGAGCTCTATGAAACTTACTTCAAACACCAATCTTTGTTTTAAGTCATATTATAATTTCATTTTTCTAAATATGAAAATTATTAGAACAGTCGTTATCAAAATTGTACCTATAAAAGTCCAGAAAGGCCAAGACATAAGGATTTCCCGTCCTTTGTCAGCAAATTCTACGAAGTTTATTCCTCCAAAAGAGGCAATTAAATTTGGTACGGTAATCACTGCTGTTAGGACTGCAATTAATCTCATTGTATCATTCATTTTGTTTGATGCAGAGGATAAGTAAATATCAACGATGCTGCTTAATCGATCCCTTAAAGTGGAGCATGTATCGTTTGCTTCTAGAATATGATCATAAACATCTGTGTAATATGTTTGAGCAATATCACTAATTAGTGGAGATCCATCAATTGCTAACTCTCGTAAAACTATTCTATGTGGTCGAATCGCTTTCAAAATAATCAAAATATTAGTTCGGAGATCAAAGGTTTCGTCCAGAACTTCTCGTTCAGGTTTGTGAACGACTATCTCTTCGATTTCTTCAATTTTATCCTCAATTTCTTCTAAGCCATCAAGATATCCATCTATGAAAGTATCAGTGATAACATAACTAAGAAAGCCTGCTTTATGACTGAGAATGCGATTGTTCTTTAACAAAATTCTGTTGTGAACTGGTTTAAGACTAATTCCACCACGCTTCTCTCTCACTGTAATTATGTAATTCTCACCTAAATACATGGCGAATTGATAGGGTTCAAGTTCATTTTGTTCTAGAACCTCCCTTACACCAACTAATATAATGAACATGTATCCCGGATACTCTTCAATCTTCGGCCTTTGATTTGCTTCCATACAATCTTCTATGGTTAAAGAATGAAAATTGAAGATTTTTTGAAGCTTGTTTAATTCCTCTACCGTTGGTTCAATAATATCTATCCAGAGAGTGCCTAAATTTTCTTTTACAGCTGATTCAATATCTAATTCGTGCAATTTCGAATCTTTCTTTGAGAAAGACAATATACGTTTTATCATTATTAGACACTTCCTAATCAACCACAGACTCTTTGATAGTTTCTAGATGAGCTATTCTTTTTGTTGAATTAATTCGAATAAATTTCCATCGGGGTCTTCTAGTAAGAAGGACACGAAGTGCTCTTGTGCAAATATTTCAGTATCAGGTGTGCAAATACCTGCATCCTTGCATTTTTGCAACATTGTAGCAATGTTATCCACTTCAATAGAGAAAACTCCGCCTTTTCTTAGAGGAGCACCATCATTTAATGGTTCAGGATAAAGATAGTAAGCAGTATTTGGTCCTCCTTCAGGGTAAGTGAAGATAATTAGTTTTTCAGTTTCAGCTGTTGATGAGAGACCTAAATTCTCCATAAATTCTTTTGTTTTTTCTAGATTACTGGAATGCAACCAAGTGGAAACTATTTTCTTGAATTTCATGATAACTTCCTCGAATTTACTTGTTAGAATGTTGAACTTTTCATTTAAAAGTTATTATCACCGAATTACCTTTGAGTTAGTTCCATTTTCTAATGAAAAACATTGTTTTCAGTCTTTTTTTTACTTACACTTGAAAACATAAAGTAAATTAACAATAAAATCCATTTTCTTGAATGTATATGGAGATAGTCTAAATGTGTGATACTCTAGTTGCCTTAGGTAACTCCACAAAAAATGGAAAAGTTATTTTTGCGAAAAATAGTGATCGAGAACCCGGTGAACCGGGTGAAATAGTATTTATTCCCAGAACAAAACATTCCGTTGGATCGGAAGTCAAAACAACATATATTTCAATTCCACAAATAAGAGAAACTGTGGAAGTATTACTATGCAAACCAATTTGGATTTGGGGAGCTGAAATGGGCGCAAATGAATATGGGGTAGTTATTGGGAATGAAGAAGTTACTACAAAAGAGAAGAAACATAAAGAAGGGGGTTTGATTGGTATGGATCTCCTTAGATTTGGTTTAGAAAGAGGAAAAACGGCAAAAGAAGCTCTCGAAGTCATTATTGATTTATTAGAATTATATGGACAAGGAGGAAATTGTGGATATCGAAGCAATGTGACTTATCATAATTCATTCTTAATTGCTGATAAAAACGATGCTTGGGTTCTTGAAACAGCAGATAATTATTGGATAGCTGAGCAAGTAAAAGACACAAGATCAATTTCAAATACATTATCTATACGAGGAATTGGAAACATCAGACATCCTGAGCTAGTAGAACATGCAGTGAAAAAGGGTTGGTGTAAAGATCCCAGAGAGATTTGATTTTCAGAAGCATTACAAGGGAAAATACCATATTAGAGAGATGTTTGCATTAGGAAGAAAGAGGTATAAAAGATCATCATTTCTTCTTAACAAAAATAAAGGAAAAATCGATGCAAAAACAATGATGAATATTTTACGAGATCACATACCTGAAAAGGAAAATTGGAACCCAGCTAGAAATGCTTCTTTTAAATCCATATGCAATCATGCAAGGAATTTTATTACTCGTTCTCAAAGCACAACATCCTTGGTATCAGTTCTAGATGAAAAAATCCAAACGCATTGGATAACAGGAACATCGGCGCCTTGTACTTCAATTTTCAAACCTGTTTTTCTTCCAGGTGGTATGCCTACTATAAGTTCTAAGACAACTGAATTTTATGACAAGAATAATTTATGGTGGTCTCACGAAAAACTACATCGGTTAGTTCTTCAAGACTATAACCACCGATTATCAGTTTTCAAAGATGAAAAGGATAATCTTGAAAACAAATTCATAAAAGAAACTCACGAGTTGCACTATGAAATTACTCATTCGGCAAGAGCAAGGGATGTTGTTTCGGATTTATCCAAATTTTCCAAAGAAAAATATCTTGAAGCCCGTAAAGCTGAGTTACGTTGGATTGAGAAGATAAAAAACATGCTAATCAAAAGGAAAACAGGGATTTTTTATCGTAAGAAGTGGGATAAATTATCGAAACGCAATAAGCTGCATTTACTAGATTAGCAAAAAAACTTTATAACTCATTTATATTAATATTACATAGAAATAAAAGGTCGTCCAGATATTGTGCATA
>DAOVPS010000217.1:0-4007 GCA_030629105.1 Candidatus Heimdallarchaeota archaeon | reverse complement strand
TTCACTGGTTTACTATTCGAGTTACCACAACTTTCGATACTTTTGCTAATTTAGGAATTACATTTCTACCACGAAATCTCGAACTAATTTATGCATTATTCGGGGCAATACTGCTTATAATTAGCTTCTTTGTCGGTATTAACAAGAAAATACTTTCATTGCTAACACTGCTTTTCATAAATATCATTGCTTTCACATTAGTCATTGGTTCAATAGGTCAAATTGGTTTTGACTTCACAGATAGAATGCACACACCATACATAATGGGTAATTTCTTAATAATAATGGGAACAATTGCTCTAGCAGTATGCACTTTCTTTGTATTACAAATGAAATATCCAAAAAGTTTAGCAAAACGACAATGATAGAAATGAACTTTCTATCATCTTTTCCCTTTTTCTTTAAAAAAAATACTATTTAGTCTTAAGTTGGGCTAGTAAATCCTTAGCCTTAATGTATGCAGGATTAACTGCCAAGCACTCGAGTAGTTTTTCCTCAGCTTTTTCTTTGTTCCCTTGCTCGAGATAAATTTCACCCATCAACGCTAAAACGAATAAATCATTGGGAAGAATTCTATCTGCTTTTTGACAATTATCAAGAGCTTTATCCAACTCCTTCTTCTTCATATAAAGTACACATAAATTCGTTAGCGAACCAAATGATTCAGGCTCAATTTTTAATAATTCCTCATTTGCCCATATTGCTTTGTCAGTTTGTCGAGTAGATTGATATAAAGCGGCTAATCGATATAAAGCTTCAAACATAGTTGGTTTAAGTTTAACAACTTCTTCAAAACAAGTGATGGCTATGTCAAGCTGATTGGATTCCCAGTAACATCTCCCTAAGTTATACCAAATATCTTCGGAATCAGGTTTAGCTTCCAGTGCTTTACGATAAGCAAGAATGGCTTCACCATATTGTTTGAGTTTACGGTTAATGGTCCCAATATTATACCATAATCCAATAGTATCTGATCCTAAGTCAACAACTTCTTGAAAATAACCTAAAGCTTTCTCGAGATTAGCCTTACTGTACTCAGTGACACCTTGCTCAAAAAGCTCGTCTGCTTTATCCTTTTCAACCACAATATTCGCCTACCTTACCAATAATCTTCTTATTTATTAAATAACTTATGAATAAAAAAAGAATTGGAGTTTGCTAGCGTAACAATTTCTTACGCTTTCTTAGCAAAAATCCAAAATAACTTACTACTAATAGTGCTGGAAAAACTGTTAACCATCCAAAACCAGGAGCAGTGAAGTAAAAACCATCTATATTGTAGCCAACTTGTTCAATGTTCTGTTGCATATCTATTTGAAATGTATCCCCAGCAACATCTCCAAAGTAGTCCAAGTCTAAATTATAGCCCTTTAAAACTCCCGTTGTTTTATCAAAAGCTATAGTAGCATAATATGTTCCAGAAAGATAAGTATTGCACCCAGAGTCATTGTATTGAGCATTATGCACCCAATCGAAGATAGCAATAGTTCCAGAGGAGTCAAAATTAGCATCAACATTATTATATACCCAATAAGTGCTTGGATCAAAACTGGAAGTACTAGCTTGATTATGTAATGCTTGGAAAAAGTCAATGAATGCAGTAGGTTCCAAAAAGAAGATACCCATCATAATTGCGGGACCCATTTCAACTTCTCCTTGATCCCATGTTCCAAAACCACTTGTAAAAGCAAAAGGCAGATACAAGAATTCAGTCATGTCTGCTACATCTCCAGCATCATTATTATTAATTGCAGTATTTCCATCGATATCTATCTCCCAATTTATACTGCTAGACGATGCAGCAAGAATCTCTATTGTGAATTGAGTTCCAATAGGAAATGGATTGCCGCCATATTTCAAACCAGATCCTTGACCGCTATCTAAATCTTGAACTAAGCTCCATTGAGAAGTAACAACTTCATAAGTGAAAATCTCTCCAACAGTCACGCCAAAATTAGCATATGCAAAAATTGAACCGGAGAAAACAATCAAAACAAAAAATAACAATGATCCCTTAATTGATTTCTTCAAAATTCATCCTCCAATAGAATTTAGAATAACACCAGTTAAGTAATTATTAATATCATACATCAATTTTTTGGAATTATTCTTTCCTTTTCCTTAGTTTAGGGAAAAATGCCCCTGTTTCTTTTTGGTATTGACGATAAGAATCTCCAAATCGTTTCACAAGATCTTTTTCTTCTATGAACATTATCAGAGGAGTGTAAACGATGATGAAAACAAAGGTGTAGAGAACTAAAAACCAAGAGTTAAGAGCAAAAGCAAGAGCAACAAACATAGGCATTTCTCCAACGGTCTGAGGATGACGAATGTGATTGTAAATACCACCGTACATTTTTGTCTCCTCAGACGGAGTTAGCGTTTCACTACCTGCATCAACAACACCTTTAATCATAATAATTAATCCGGGAATGAAAATAATTGAGAAAATTATTAATCCAATCCACCAGTGAGTCGGGAAAATTTCCCAATCAATTTCAGGTACAGGAAACCATTGCCATAAGATAATGCAAACAGTAAAAATTGTTTCAAAAACTGAAGCAACAATACGCAATATTTTGCTCTCCCTCCATACTTTCTCCCCACGTTTCTCACTTCGTGTTGCTGGTATAAGACTGATGCCATAAAACAAAGAAAAGAGAATCATAGAGAGATTCAGTAATGCAAAATTGATCCAGGCAAATGGATTCATGAGATACAAAGAGCTAAATGTTCTAAAAAGATTTTCTTCTCTCAAAGTCCCTCAATTTTTTTTAGGAAATAATTAAAATTTTGTTGAAAGCTGGGTGGAAAAAAGAGTAAAATTGAAAGAGATAAATCCTTTTTCTTACTTTTTTTCATAACCATTTCCAAGATTAATGTGAAACGTTTTTTATATCCTTAAAATATAGTCAAGAAACTTGTTTGGGGAACTCTTCTATGATAACTTCTGAATATGATAATGTAAAAAAGACTATGGAAATTTATATCGAGGGATCGAGACATCTAGATTATGACACTATAATTTCTGTTGTCCATCCTGATGCACGACTCTTCATAAGTGAAAAGGAAACGAGTAAAAACCTCTATGACCACTGGTTGGGTGGAATGGAACGATTCAAGGATACTGATCGGGAAGAATACTACAAGAAGACAACCATTGAAATTCTATCTATAGAGGTTGAAGGGAAAATTGCTTCTGTAAAACTAAATTACAATAACTGGTACTATGATTTTCATAATCTAATTAAAATCGGCAGTGGTTGGAAAATTGTGGACAAAGTTTCCCATAAAATATAAATTGTAAGAAAAGGAGGATGAAAAAGAATTGTTTGTAGATACTCATTTGCATTTGCATGACCCATATTTTGATGAGAAAAATCTGGATTTAGTTGTTGAAGATGTAACCAAGAACAAAATTGTTACTTGGGTTCAATCAAGTGATCTACCAACTTATGAAGTAACACTTGAGAGATGTGCAAGATCTGACTATTTGTTTCCTTCTTTTGGTGTTCTTCCCTGGTATGCTCACAAATATGTTGATCAGTTTGATGAGATAACAAAACTAGCTGAAGAAGCTATTATGCTAGGAGAAATTGGTTTAGACGAAAAGTATGCTAAAGAAGCAGCTTGTATTCCTCATCAGTTACCACTGTTTGAGATCTATCTGCGAGAAGCTGAAAAGAACAACAAAATAATGAATTGTCACTTCCGAGGAAAAGAGCGAGAAAGCTTCGAAATTGTGAAAAGCTACAAAGCTAAAAAGATAATCTTTCATGGTTACTCAGGCGATGAAGCACTCATAAATGACATTAATGACTGTGGTTATTACTATTCTATTGGTCCAAGACATCCTGAAGAGAAACTTAAGTTACTCCCTAATGATTTACTATTATTGGAAATTGATGTTCTACCTAGAGAAAATTTCAGAGTTCCTTCTTTAGTGTTCGCTGAAATGGTGGAAAGAGTAGCCAAAATTAAAGGAACGACTGCTGAAGAAATCGAAG
>DAOVPS010000132.1:0-9235 GCA_030629105.1 Candidatus Heimdallarchaeota archaeon | reverse complement strand
CTTCATACAAGTGTTCTCGTCCTTCTTTCAATCTATCAGCAACTCCGAAAGCTAGCAAAGTCAAGATTAATACTTGGGAAATAAAAGCCTTGGTAGAAGCCACTGCTATTTCTGGTCCCGAATTTAATGTAAGATATTGCTCAGATTCTCTCATAATTGTGCTGCCGATAACATTAACCAGTGAAACAACTCGAGCACCTTTTGCTTTAGCGAGAGTTATACCTTGAAGAACGTCTGCAGTTTCTCCACTTTGACTTATTGCAAAAATTACAGTGTCTTTATCCACAAGATTCTGATATGTCTTGTATTCAGATCCAAGAATTGGCATAAAATGCTTCTTTGAAATTTTCGCAAAGTATATTGAAGCTAGGAAACAAGCCCGATAGGAGGTTCCTGATCCGAGGAGGAAAACCTTCTTCGCTTTAGATAAAATATTTATCATGTCATTAAGCTTTAGGGAATCTTGTTCCAAAGAATGTTTAGAGATTTCAACTTCTTCGAAAATTTCTTTCAACATAAAGTGAGGAAAACCAGTTTTGCTTGCTTGTTCAGCTGTCCAATCAATTGTAGTAATTTTCTGTTTTACTTCTTTTCCTGTTTGAGTGTCATAAATTGTATACTTTTCTTTGAGAACCGCAAGTTGATTATTTTCTAAAATAATTACTTTGTTTGTATGTTCTAGAAAAGAAGTAATATCGGAGGATGCAAATAGTTCATCTTCTCCAATTCCAATAATAATTGGTGAGTCTTTTCTAAAAGCATAGATAGTGTGATCTTTAACATCTAATAATAAGAAAGTGTAAGCACCCTTTGCAATCTTTGTTAAATCTGAAATTATTTCCACTAAATCTTTTTCACCATTGTTCTTCACCACTTCTTCAATTAGATGAACCAAAATTTCAGTGTCTGTGTCAGAGGTAAATGCATGTCCTTTCTTTACTAGATCCTCTTTTAACTCAAGATAGTTTTCTAGTATTCCATTATGAACAAGTGCAAACCGACCATTACAGGATAAAAATGGATGAGAATTTTTGTCCTCTACTCCTCCATGAGTTGCCCAACGAGTGTGACCAATACCAGTAGAACCCTTTAGTGTAAGAAAATCCATTCTCTCGTTAACAGCTTCTATTCTTCCAGCTCCTTTCTTTATTACAATCTCAGCATCACCATTAATTAATGCAATACCAACACTGTCATAGCCCCTATATTCCAATTTCTTTAATGAATCAAATAATATGGGCGCAGCTTCTTTTTTTCCGATATATCCTATTATACCACACATAATCTTATCCTCTAATGGCATTACAAATCTGCTTTTCCAATGCGCAAGTTATTACACTGCTCTTTTTTATTAAAAGCAATTCTAAAATTGTGCTTGGACCATTAAAAAACGTTTGTTAGTGGTTTGTCTTTCCCACATATGAATCTTATATTTTATAATTATAAACCATTATAAAAAAATTAATAATGGTTAGTTAGTTTTATCAGATAAAGATATAATAGAAAATATCATCCGAAAAACCAAGAAGATTCTGTTCTTGAGAAACTTGATAATGGTTGCAAAGGAAATGAAGAAGAAAATATTGTCAAAAACTAAAGATGGGTTTGCTTCTAAAGATATGTTAATGTTCAAAGATCCTAGTGAGATGAAAGCAATTCTTCATGAGATTCGTTGGGCCATTCTCCAAAAACTGGCTAAGGAACCAAAATTCCCGGCAGATATTGCTCGAGAGATGGGCTTACACGAGCAAAAAATATACTATCATATTCGTCAATTAATCAAAGCTGGGTTAGTCACCATTGCTTTTGAAAAAGAAATCAGGGGAGCAAAGGCTCGATACTATAAAACCACAGAGAAAGCATATGGCATTGAATTAGATTCTCAAAATGTTGGGCTGCATTTTAACAGCAACACAAAAGTTGATGATGTCCTTCAAAAATTCTTCAAAGAATTCTATAAGGATTCGAAATATGATGGTTTATTTGTTGTCGGTGCTCCGGATGCACATGGTCCACATAAAACCTGGGCTCGTGATGGTCACTATGCGATTTATTTAGCATTGTTTATGGGGCAACTTTTCACAAGTTCAGACGATTTATTTGTGAAACTTGATGTTGAGGTAAGAGCTGAAAAAGCATTGGATCAAAATTTAATACTGGTGGGTGGACCAGCTGTAAACCTTGTTACTCATGATATAAATACAAAATTAGAAGTCCCTGCTTTTGATAATCATATGCAAGGTATTGCTCCCGAGGCAAGATTCGGGAGAGGAATAACATCTAAGGATCCCAAAACCTTCTATTCCCAAAATAATGTAGGAATTATTTTCAAAGCTCCAAATCCATTCAATCCCTCTAAAACAGTAATCGCTTTTGCAGGACAAGGAAGACGAGGAACAAAAGCAGCAATAATTGCATTAACTAAAAACTGGCAAACGATTTTGAAAGGCTACAAAAAAGGGCCATTTAGGACTGTTGTTGAAGGATATGATTTGGATGGCGATGGAACTATTGATTCCATAGAAGTTTTAGAATGAAAAAAATGGAACAAAAATGTTCCAAGTAAAAAATTATTTGTCTTTTGCATCTGGATCTTGAGGGGTTTCGTCTTGAGATTTCTTGAGCAACTCATCTAGTTTATCTTTGTCCTCAGCAGACATTTTATCTACTGTTTCTTGTGATTGTTTCATGAAGTGACGAATAAATAATCCCTGTAATGGTATCAATGCTATAGTTGTATCTGCTCTTTCATTGAAATCTTGAACCGATGTATTTCTCATAACTTGTAATTTTTCTTTTGTCATATCTCCTTCTCCTATTCCTGGGCAGGTTGGATCAGAGACATAGTATTTTTCTCCACTAAAGTAAAGTGGAAAGGTTTTACAGAAGAGCGGAAGTGTGAAATAGATGTTACATATTTTATTTTCCTCATCATAAAATGGACAAATACCTTTGCCGTTTTCATCTTCATCTTTCATTTTAACATAAGGAATTAATGCAAGCTGACCAAGTGAATCTTCTTTACTCACACCTCGGAGCTCTAAATGAGGAAGAATAATTGACATAAAGCTTCCTTGTTTTGTCCATCTTGTTAGATCAGAAAACGTTACTGGAATTGGATCGCGATTTTGACAACACGCACCACACTTTTGACACTCAAACTTGAATTTCGATGGTTTCTCTTTTTCTTCAGTTTTTTCCACATTCTCTTTCTTAGTTTTCTTTTTAGGTTTTGCTTTTGCTTTCTCGGATTTTTTTTCCGGCTTAATTTTTGCTTTTTTATCTGCCATTTCAATTGATTCCTTAGGATTCTGTATTCAATTTGGAAAAATCATATCAAAAGATTTACTATACAGTTGAAAAACAATGGTACTAGTAATAAAAAGACCGTTAAAAAGAAAATGCTTTTAACTTAATATTTTGGCAAAAAACAAGAAAGAAAACGAAGAAGTCCAACGCTAATTGGAGGAAACGAGTATTTCTGAAAAAAAACAACCCTTACTAGACAAAATTCAAGATGTCTCATTTCGCAGAGGAATAGCCTATCCCACAGGGGAAATCTATGGCGGATTATCAGGTGCATTTGATTATGGTCCTCTAGGAACATTGATGAGACTCAAACTAATCAATTTCTGGCGCGAGTATTTCGTAAAAGATGAAAATCATTTCGAAGTAGAAGGATCTCTGATCATTCCGGAAAAAGTCTTTGAAGCCTCAGGTCACTTGGCAAAATTCAATGACCCACTTGTTCAATGCAAGTCTTGTAAGTCTATGTTTAGAGCTGATAAGATAATCGAAGATAAACTCAAGCAGAATGCGGATGGTTTGTCTCCAGAAGAACTTGATGAAATCATTAGTAAGAACAAACTCAAGTGTCCAAGCTGTGAGGGAGATTTCATGAATGCTAGAGAGTTTAATTTAATGTTAAAGACCGAGGTTGGTTCTGTGTCTGGAAATGTCGCGTATCTTCGACCGGAAACTGTCCAGAATATATTCACAAGTTTCAAACGAATATCTCATGCTATGAGAGCAAAACTCCCATTTGGAATTGCTCAAGTTGGCAAAGTGTATCGTAATGAGATTTCTCCAAGACAGTTCATAATACGCGTTAGAGAATTCAAGCAAATGGAATTAGAGGTCTTTTTTGCGGAAGACCAACTAGATAATCCTCCAAGATTTGAGGAATTAGCAGATGAACTTTTACCAATACTCACTCGAGAACAACAGGCAAAAGGAATAGAAGAACCAACTTTGATTTCAGCAGCAGATGCAGTGAAAAAGAAAATACTACCAAATGCTGCTATGGCTTATTATTTGGTTAAAGAAAAGATTCTCTTTGAGGAAGTCGGTGTGAATCCTGAACTAATCCGTTTCAGACATATGTTGCCCAAAGAAACTCCACATTATAGTGGAGGGAACTTCGATCTCGAGGTGAAACTCTCTATTGGGTGGACAGAAATTGTAGGAAATGCATTCAGACAACAACACGACTTGATAAGTCATGAGAAAGCAAGTAAAACCAAGATGGGTATTCAACATACAACTGGAAATGTTATTCCTTTTGTTGTAGAACCATCCATTGGTGTTGGGAGAACATTGTACTGTGTTCTTGAAAGTTGCTATCGAGAAACCGATGATAGGGACTGGACTTGGTTCCAATTTCCATCAACAATTGCTCCCTATGATGTTCAAGTATGCCCATTAATGAAAAAAGATGGGTTACAAGAGAAAGCTCTCGAGGTATTTGAAGAACTAAAATCTGAAGGGTTTGAAACCATATTTGATAATACCGGGAAAATCGGCAAAAGATACGCTCGAGCAGATGAGATAGGAACACCCTATTGCGTAACAATTGATTATGATACCTTGCAAGATGATACAGTAACGATTAGAGACAGAGACACTATGAAACAAATAAGAGTACCCCAAGAAGAACTCCCCGATGCAATTGTATTACTGCTTACAGGAGAATATGGCCTCAAAGAATTAGAAGACCTATTAAAAGAAAGTACAGAGTAAATCTGTTCTTTCAATTTTCATAAAAAAATGAAAAATTATTTAGCTTTCAATTTTTTGATAATAGGTGGTCTAGTTTTCAACAAAATTCTGTGACCACAATCCGGACATTTAGATCCCGGCATCAAGTTTAGCTGTTCAGGGGTAACAACTTTACCACAACGGTGACAAACATACTTGGTCATGATTTTTTTCCTCACTAATCGTTTTTCTATGTCTCTTATATAATGTTTCCTATTTCTATCTATAATATAAAAGAATGCCATTATTGAGATAGTATGATTTTAATGTAAGTGACTCATAAATACAAGTATGAATATTCTCATTATATATGCTCATCCAAACGAAGAGAGTTTTTGTTCAGCAATTAAGAAGAAATTAGTAGAAGGATTAAAAGAAAACAAAAATACCGTGAGAATTCATGATCTATATTCAAGTAATTTCAATCCTAATCTAACAAAAGTCGAATTAATTGGTGACCCAAAAACACTTCCCGATTATAAAACAATAGTAAAATATCAGCATGATATAAACTGGGCAAATGTCATAATTATAATTCACCCTGCTTGGTGGTACGGCGTTCCAGCTATTTTGAAGGGATACTTTGATCGTGTTTTAGCTGATGGATTTGCATTTACTTATGAAGATGATAAACCAGATCCCAAACTGCTTAATAAGAAAGGTATATTGATACAAACTTTTGATGCAACAGAAGAAATGGAGAAAGAACTATTTGATGAAGTAACTTCTAAAAGTGTTTTTTATACTTGGACGTATTGTGGGTTAGTGGATTGGCAGCATAAAGCAATGTTCAGAGTCAACTACGTGAGTCAAGAGCAAAGAATAAAATGGTTAGAAGAAATATGCGTCATAGGAAAAAGTATAAACTAAAGAAATGATTTGTGAGTATTATGCTGTCAAAGGAATTCCAAAGGGACATTGAGAAAATAAAAATAGACACCATTCATGGAGCTGTCTATCTTACAATTGAAATACTAAAGGCAATCAGAAAAGAAGTGGAGAGAACAGAAGAGACTGGTGTAAAAGAATTCAATGCCTTAATTGAAGAATTAGAAACCATACATCCTGAAATGGCTTCAATAAGAATAGTAATTAAATTACTCAAGGAAGGGAAATCTCACAGGATAAAGAAGAAAATCGATTACTTGGATTTAATAGATGTCATATACGAAAGAATCATGTTTAAAGAAAAAATCACAAGTACGAATCTCATGAAAATCTTGCTTGATGCCCAATCAATTATGACAATTTCTTATAGTTCAACAATTCTAGATGCATTTAAGCAATTGGCGACTAATACAATAGATAAAAGAGTATATGTCTTAGAATCTAGACCGAAGAGAGAGGGAATAGTTCTTGCGAAAAGATTAGCTGAACTTGGATTCAGAGTAAGACTAATCGCTGATGCAGCAGCAGGATACTATGCAAAAGATGCAGACATAATAGTTGTTGGTGCCGATACAATTCTACCTGATGGATCAACTCTCAATAAAATAGGCTCATTTCAACTAGCATTAATAGCTAAATATTATCAGAAACCATTCGTTGTAGCAGCATCCACAAATAAACTCGCAGTATCAGCTCCGGAAAATCTCAAGGAATTAATTACAGATAAACCCATAGAAGAGATCTATGAATCAACCATAGAGAAACTCACAGTGAAAAACATCTATTTCGAGTTAATCCCAAGAGAATTAGTAACAATATTCGTTTCTGATGAAGAAATGGAATTATTCCCAGAGGAAAACAACAAATAGAACTTTTTATTGATGAACAAGATTTCAAATCGCAATAATGTGTAAGAAGATTTTACACAAAAAAAAGAAAAATTATGTTGAAATAAATTAAAGCTAAACCTTATAAATAACGACTCAAAAGAAATTGATAAGAAACCCCTAACGAGAGCGCGATGGGGTAGCTAGGTTGTGTCCACAGGGCTCATAACCCTGGGATCGGTGGTTCGAATCCACCCCGCGCTACCATTTAGTTTTTATTTTTCTTTCTCGTAACCAAATATCTCGAAAGCATAATGACAATTGGCATTGACTTCTTTGATAAGTTCATCTGTTATCTGATGAACATTTGGTTTGAAGTCTTCTTGCTCTTGAATAAAGTCTTGAAATTCATTTTTATATTCCATAAAACCATCCAATTTCAATTTTCGATGTATCTTCTCAATTGTTGAAAGTGGATTTTCTATGAATTCTTCATAAGATATGTCAATGAAATTCTCTTTAGGAATTAAGGAGATATCCTTAGAATATTTTTCATATATTTTCTGATACAATTTGAAGATTGATTTTTTTATTTCCCCCTCATCCCATTTTTGTAGAGAAAAAACTTCTCTTGTTTTTATATGGAGGTTAATCGAAGAAGCATAAGTATAATAGGGGTTGCGATGTAGATGGATGAACTTTGCATTTGGAAAGAATTCCAACAATGTCTTTATTCTCCCCGTATTACTTGGATTTTTTAGTATCAGTTTTTTTCCTTTTTCTTTGTAAGTTATTTTCTTCATGTTGAACAAGTACCATTTTAGCCATTTCTTTCTATTTCTAGGAGAAACATCTAATGTAGCATAACTTGCATATTTCCAGAAATTCCTAGGAAAAATCATGCAATCAGTGAATGAGCAGCTACAATAACTAATTAAGCTGTGTTCCATTTCAGATGGTTTTTCACTGGAAATTTTCACATTATCAAAAGGTCTGGTTTCTGGCAAGAATTTATCTACTAGTTTATTTGCCAAATTCGGAAAAGCTAATGAAAAACGAGTTGTTAATATTGTATCTGCAAAGTGAGGATACCCATAGTTCTTATTTTTTGATAATAAAGTATTCAAGTAAGTTGAGCCACTTCTCCATAACCCAATGATGAAAATTGGATCCTCTTTAATTTCAGTTCTACGAATTTTCCTGAAGAAAAAGATTCGCTCAACCATTCTTAAAGGCATGAGCATTACACTCATAAAAAGAGCAAAAAATAATCTGGGAAAGTATTTCGGATGCACTCTGAATCTATTTTCAAATAATAGTCTAATGATATTGCTTGTTGAGGAACCAGCTAAGGGTTCTTTTTTAACTATCCAGTGCTTCTTCATTCCACTTTTTCTCTCACGCAACTCTCAATATTGCTCTAAATTATAGAATATTCGATTAAACCTTTTATATTTCTTCCTAGAATTAGCTTATAAGAAAAAAAGAGAATTGAGAGCTAATTTGCTCTTACAGTTCTTCGATAGTCTCCTTAAATATCACATTTCTCTTCTGTAAGTACTCAATAACCTGGTGATAGACTTCTGAATGTTTTCCTAATAGTTCTGGAGGAATGATTCCTCTTTCTTTGAATTTTCCTTCAAGTATAATTCGAGCAACAGCAGTACAAGTATAGCCTGTTGTTCTTGCTATAGATAATATACCCTTCTCTCTATCGTACTTGTCATGCATATCATAGGTATAACGTAGTTTCTTGTCATCTTTCATTCCCTCAATGATAATCTTCATAAAAGTATGATCTTCATCTCCCTCTTCAAACATCCAATGATCAAGCAGAAGTTTATGTGTTAACTCAATTGGTTTGATTTTCTTTCCTTTTACATCAATTTCCTCTATATTGAGGAATCCTGCTTCTATTAGCATTTGCATTTTTTCTATATGATCAGGATATCTTAGTGTCATTTCTTTCATGAAAGGAATATCCATTGTCTTGTGGAGAGTTCTAAGACCATCAGTATTAATGCCTACAAGAGTTCCTACTTCTGGAAAATCTAATAGTACAAGTTCAGATAATGCTGGTAGAACAACTTCCTTACTATTCTCAATATATCTTCCTAATAGGATGTATTCCTCGATTACCTCAATGGGTGGATAAGGTGATTTATAATCAAAAAGCCAGTTCCTTTCTACTGGTAATCCCCCAACATAACATAGGAAACTTTCTGTTTTATCTAAGAGGGAATCAACGTAACCAAGTATGATGTTACTTGAACCAGGAGCTACTCCACAGTCAACAACAGCTGTAACTCCTTTCTCCTTTGCTAATTCATCTAAGCTTAACGCATCTTCCTCGAAATATGAGATATCTACTATATTCTTTCCTGCTTCAATTACTGCTTCAAGAGACTTATAACCCATAAAACTAGGAAGAGCTCCAATTACTAAATCAAAATCCTTCACAATATCTTTGATGTTATTGGGAT
>DAOVPS010000015.1:0-28376 GCA_030629105.1 Candidatus Heimdallarchaeota archaeon | reverse complement strand
TGTTTCTTGAAACAGTTTGTGTAACACTTACAGCAAAATGAGGATGGCTAATAGCGTTGATTGTATTTTTAAGTACTATTGGATATTTGTGACCTTTTGCTCGCAGATGATGATATTTTGCTCCTGCTTTGAGGAAAGGTTTCTCGGGTCTTCCTCCTCCAGCAACAACACCAATTGTTGCTCGAGATCTTGGATTAAACGGTTTCAAAACACCGCTGGGCATCTGACAAATAACTTTTTTTCTGCTATGTGAAACAATAGTAGCAAAAGCACCTGAAGCTCGAACCATTGCCCCTCCATCTCCTGGTCTTAATTCAACATTATGAACATAAGTACCGTCTGGGATGTTTTTTAGAGGTTTAATAGTGCCAAGTTTGATGGGTGAACTTGGACCATGGAATATTTTTTGACCGACTCTGATACCTTCAGGAGCTAAGAGAAGATGTTTTTTTCCATCTTGGTCTCTAACTTCCATTACTGGAGCTCCTCTACCAGGATCATGCATGAGGTTAAGAACTAATAGTTGTCTTATTGCTTTCTTGTAATCCTCAGCAGTTAATTGTGGATACTTCACAGGTCCTCTGCTTTTGTGGGTGCTTGCTCTAAATTGAGAGCCACCGCGACCACGTCTTTGAACTAAAATTCGTTTTCCCATTTGTCTACCACCATTACATTAATCCAAGCGCAGTAGCAAGATCAACTGCACTATTTGTTGGGTGTAATCTTACAATCGCTTTCTTCTTGCCGGCAGGTGTGATCATAGTATTTACTTTCACAACCTTCACATTGTAAAGTTTTTCAATTGCCCGTTTAATTGTAGCCTTGTTTGCTTTCTTGTTAACAATAAAAGCAAGCTTGTTTTGGCTTTCGATTATTTCGAAAATCCGTTCACTACTGTAAGGTGAGATAATAATTTTGTAGTAATTTTCTTCTGTCATTAGTCTTCATCTCCTAACTTGTAGCGGTAGTTTTTCTGGTAGTTGCCTTGACCTTTGAAGGATAAATAACATTGATTTCTTTCAATGCTTTCTCCATCCAAACAGTTAGTCTACCAGCATGTGTACCAGGGGCGAGCATTTCAGCATTTAAATACTTTACATGCACTACATCAACACCAGGAAGGTTCTTAACAGCATTGCAAAAGTTAGACTTTCTATCAACAATGAAGAGAGGTCCTACCTTTCTACGGTATTTCCTTCCTCGACCTTTTCCTTTGCCAGCTCTTATCTTTTTACCATCCTCGACTCTATTGATGTCATTAATCAAACCAGTTTTCGTAAGCAATTCAACAGCTTCTTTGGTTTTTACTACCTTGTCATGTATTGCATCTTCAAAAATGATAGGTAATAATTCAAAGCTTTCTGCTCGATGACCTCGACCAATTACAAGGTCTTTTTTAGAAGTAGCAGCAATAGCACTACGTATAGCTAATCTGCGTTCTTTCTTGTTAATGTTTTCAACGATCTTTTTCTCAGCTCTCGGAGGATGAGCAACTCGCCCACCAACAGTATAATTAACAAGAGCACCTCTTTGAGAGTGATGTGTTCTTCGACCATGAGTTCTAGGAGTTCTCGCGGCACCTCTACCGGTACCCCAACTTGAAGCGACAATCCAACCAGCTTGGAATTTTGTTCCTTTTGGTTGTCTTTTTGTGCTCTGAACAGCAAGAACTGCTCTTCGAATTAAATCGGGACGATAAGGTGTCTCGAATACTTCTGGTAAGTCAACTCGAGTCTTTTTTGCTAAGCCTATTGCACCATAAATTTTTGCTTTCAACCTTTGCGTCCTCCTACATCTTACTTGTTAATGAAATTGCTACGATCTCCGGAGCAGAAGTCTTGTTCTTACCTCGGATTGGGTTTCTCATGGTAATCATTCGTTTGGCAGTTCCTTGAATACTACCTTTCATTACTACATAGTCATTGTTAACAAAACCATACTTTTTGAAACCACCAGCAGGAGTAATATTCTCCTCTTTAGTTCCAACCTTCAAGATGAGTTTGTTGTACTCGGTGCGTTGATGATAGCCGTGTTGTCCTTGATGAGCAACTGTATACATTGTACGAGCGGGACGCCAGGGGCCAAGTGCACCGGGCTTACGCTTAACACCTCTTGTCTTACGAGACAAGATCTTAATTCCGAACCTTTTAACAGGTCCTTGAATACCTTTACCTTTTGTCACACCAATAGTGTCAATAAATTCACCTGTCTCGAAAACAGCATCAATAGTGACTGTTTTCCCTAACAGTGTTTTGGCAAACTCAAAACCTTCCTTTATATCTTTGCAACCCACTTTTATCTCGAGGATATCGGGTTTTTTGCGAGGAAGTTTTGCATCCTTTGGATTCGTGATTACTATAGCTCTCAATTCATAAATTGACCCAAGACGCTCTTGTAGGGTTTTTAGGCGTGAAGCGGCTTTGTACTTTTTAGGAATAATCATTTTCCTTTCAAGTTCTGGAGGGAGGTCCTTAATCATTGCTTCAGCAGCAATCTTAAGACCAGTAGGAGTATAAGTATACCCCCTTATGCCGATCACTTTGAGAGGAGGGCATTCTAAAACAGTCACAGGAACAATGCGTTCTTGATTGAACATCGGACTGTTTTTACGATTCTCAATAACGGTAATGTGCGTCATGCCGGCTTTGAAACCTGCGAATCCTAAGAGTTTTGGTTCACCATCCCATGTAGGCCATGAGCGAACTTTTCCCTTCTGAGTCTTAGCACGGACTCTTCGGAAGGAAAGGGAACCTTGGTGTGGGGCGTTACTTTTACGATGACCCATTTTTTTTGTTTCTCCAATCATTTTTCGATTGGCTTTTTCAAAGCCAAATTGGACGTCTTACTTTTATAAGACCCAATTTATCCAATAACTGAACGTGATAGTCTCACATTCATTTATTAGTGGAGTTTTGCCACTTCTTACACTATTTTAATATTGTTATTATTTGCAACAAATGACTCCTTTAAAAAGGAAAAAAATAGCTTGCGTTCAATTTCAATGCAAAGTTTTTTAAAAGAATCGAGAAACAAATGAAATTAGCGAAAAATAGTAGGTTTGAAAAAAAATGACTACGCAACGTGCGAGAATAAGACTCAGTGCACAAAACACAGGCACCTTGTTAAGAATCTGTGATCAGATTAAAAAAATTGCTGAAAGGACAGGTGTGCGAATGTCCGGACCAATTCCTCTGCCAACAAGAGTAATAACTGTACCAGTAAGAAAATCTCCTTGCGGAAATGGTACACAAACATTTGAACACTACGAAATGAGAATACACAAAAGACTAATCGACATAGATGCAGAAGAAAGGACTCTCAAACAAATAATGAGAGTAAAGATGCCGGAATCAGTACATGTAGAGATCGAGTTGTCAAGGTAGTATCGTCGAATATCTGAGTTTTTAATTACGATTTCACCATGCAGAATCAGTTTCGGAGAACCTCTGTTTGGTTTCACTATTCTCCTTATCTAGTTCTTAAAAGATACAATTTACTGAATAGTTTTATCTCGAGATAAAATGGTGCTGAGAGGGGGATTCGAACCCCCGCGTCCTTGCGAACAGTGGTTGTCCCTGTGAAAGATTCAAATATTCGAGACCACCGCCGTAACCGGGCTTGGCTATCTCAGCTTCTACTTACAGTTATTGGGAAACTTCTATATAAACTTAAAATCTTTTATGACTTTTATTGAAAACTAAATGTCAAATATTAAAATTTGTTGAATAATCTTTATTCAACACAAAACTTTTTAACAAATGAGACGAGAAAAAACAAGTGCTGTTGACTTTAAAAGATGTGCGGGAGTAGCCCAGCTAGGTCAACGGCGGAGGACTTAAGATCCCTAATCGTGATGATTAGGAACTCCCTAGGGCCAGAAAGTATAGGAAATCCTCTCCTGTAGAGGTTCGTGTGTTCAAATCGCGCCTCCCGCACCAAATTTTTATCAGAATATAAAATAATTAGTATTAGGTGTAAAGAATGACTTCTAAAGAACTATTCACAATCGAAAAAATCCTTGCTCGAGAAGTGTTTGACTCGAGAGGAAATCCTACTATCGAAGTAGAAGTTTATACTGATTCTAGACATAAAGCTCGAGCTATAGTTCCCTCAGGTGCAAGTACTGGAACTAATGAAGCTCTTGAGTTACGTGATAAAGACAAGAATCGTTTCCATGGCAAAGGAGTTCTTACTGCGATTAAAAATGTTCAAGAAAAGATTCTACCAATATTGAAAGGTAAAGATGTTCGAGACATTAAAAAATTAGATAAGCTCATGTTTGATTTGGATGGTACACCTAATAAATCGAAACTAGGTGCTAATGCTGCTCTAGGTGTTTCACTTGCAAGTTGTAAACTAGCTGCTAAGCTCGAAGGTATTCCTCTTTATGAGCAACTCTATAATCTTGCTTATGACAAAAAAGCAACAAAGTATCTCCTCCCAGTTCCGATGGCGAACGTCATTAATGGTGGAAGTCATGCAGGTGGGAACTTGGCTCCTCAAGAATTCATGCTTATGCCTTTAGGTTTTAGTGACTTTCGAGAAGCTATGCGTTCCATTTCAGAAATTTATCAAGTTCTAAAGAAGATACTCGAGAAGAAGTATGGTCCTTCAGCTACAAATGTAGGTGACGAAGGTGGATTTGGTTCACCTGTAGATACCAGTAAGGAAGCTATGGATTTGCTTGTAAGTGCCACTGAGGAAGCTGGTTACAAAGTGAAAGATGAAATATGCTTTGCTCTTGACCCTGCCGCTTCTGAATTCTTCAAAGAAGGAAAGTATCATATTGATGGGAAGGTAATTTCTGAGGGAGAATTAGTTGATTATTGGTATGATTTGATTCAAACTTATCCCATTGTTAGTGTTGAAGATCCATTTGATGAGGAATCTTTTTCCGGTTTCGCTGAACTACGTAAGAAAGTAGCAGATAAGGTCCAAATAGTAGGTGATGACCTTACCGTTACAAACACAAAACGTCTCGAGATAGCAATAAAAGAGCACTCTATTAATTCGCTTCTACTTAAAATAAATCAAATAGGTACTATTACTGAAGCAATTAATGCTGCTAAAATGTGTTGGGAGAATGATTATTCTGTAGTTGTTTCACATAGAAGCGGTGAAACCGAGGATATCAGTATTGCTGATCTCTCCGTTGGCTTATGTACTGGACAAATCAAAACTGGTTCAATAGCCAGAGGTGAAAGAACCGCCAAGTATAACCAATTATTACGAATAAATGATACATTAGGTTCAAATGCTGTCTATCCAGGTGCAAACTTCAGAACAGCATATAAGAAATTTATATGAGTAAATTTACTCGAGATGATTCTCTTAAAAGGTCTTTATCGCACCTTTTAAGAACTCTTTTTATTAAGAAAACTAATCAGTTAATCATAGTTTGGTTGTGAAGACTTGCGAGTAAAACGAAAAGACCTCGAGATATTTCTTTCAAACTTGCAAGGTATTCCTGAACCAAAATTGCATTTGGAACAATACCCAACATCTGCAAGAGTAGCTGCTAATATGCTTTGGAACGTAGGTGTCGATCATAACGATATTTACGCGAAAAATGTCCTCGATTTAGGATGTGGAACTGGTACACTCGCAATTGGCGCAGCTTATTTAGGAGCGAGAAAAGCAATTGGTATTGATATTGATTTAGAAGTCATACAAATTGCAAAAAAGAACTGTGAAAAGATGGATCTAACTGAACACTGTGATTGGATATGTATCGATGTAGAAGATTGCAAATTGAAGGGCATAGACACAATAATAATGAATCCACCATTCGGAATGAGAAAAGAAAGCATCTCGAGAGATAGGTTCTTCATAGAAATTGCATTGACACTTACTGATACAATTTATACGATTATTCCCTATGCAGATAAAACCAGGGATTTTTTCAAAGAACATTGCAAAGAATTGGGAGCAAAGATTGAGCAAATCATTCAAATGGATTTTGAAATTATAAGACAGTTTGAATTCCACAAAAAAGAACTGCATATTACTTTTGTTGATTTATATAAAATCATTAAGCTATAATAGACTGACTTTTACTCAGCTACTCCATTAATTAAATCAAGTTTTCTCTGTCTTGGTAGCCTCTTCAGTTCGAGTTCCCTCTGCATTGCATCTCTCTGGGTCTGAACAATCTCAACAAAAGAGAGTTTAACCGGCCTACGGGTCTTAGTATATCTTGCTCCCTTACTTCCTGAATTGTGTTGTTCTATTCGTTTCAATAGATCCTTAGTAAATCCTGTGTAAATTGTTCCATCAGAACACGTAACCATATAGACGAAAAACTTCACTTTAAACGCTCCATAGTAAATTTCAAACGGTTTTATAAAAAACCTCCGATTTTTGAGAAAAAGAATATTTAAAGAAGAGAAAATGCTATTTACATGAAACACAATTGTGCTGTGTAGTGCTAGCTTATGTCGAGAAGAAGATCAAGTCTAAGACGCTCAAAATATGAGATTTACAATGAGATTTTGAATATCATCTATTATCAATCAGACCTTCCACTAACAAGGATTTCAAGAGCTGCTAATTTACCTGTAGACAGAGCTAAACCCTTATTGATGTTTTTGATGGCAAGAAATCTCATTTTCGATGACGAAGATGAAGGATTAACGATCTATCGAATTTCACCTTCAGGTGTTGAATTTTTGGAGTTGTTCAAAAGATTAGCAAAGCTTATCCCATCTGACGATGACCTTGATGGGACAAATCTCTAAGAGAATATTTCTTAAATTAACTCAGATAACTGAGTACAAGATTTTCTTGATAATAATAGAATTAATCCTAGGTTTGCATCATTTTTCGCTAATACTGTTAAAACAGCTCTTGAGGCAACATCAAGCAGAATAATATAACCATTATCACCTAGAATTGAAATATTGTTTATTTTTCCTTTTCCAAGTTCCTTAGTAACTCTTTCAGAAACTGATGATATTGCTGCAGTCATAGCAGAAATGAGGTCTTCATCAGCACCACTATCAAAAGCTGAATCAATTGGAAGCCCTTGAGCAGTAACTAGCAAGCAGCCTTCAACACCATCATGACCTGCTTTTAACTTTGTAAGTATTTCGTGAATCTGATTGACCCTTGATGACATGATAATTACACACTTCAACGAGTTTCATAAATTAGTTAATATCTTTTTGTATATTTACATATTAACCAATCTGGACAATAGATAAATGTAGCATATGATTAAAATATTATGTATCGGACAAAAAAGACATATTTGTAGACGTATAACAATATTTTTCAAAAAAAACTTGAAGAAAAGATTTTAAAGCTTAATTTAATGCAAGAACGATAACGTTTACATATCCTCTAAATAGAGGAAATTTATTCGTACTCTCTAGATTTCAGAGGTGTAAAATTTGCAAATGAAGATAAGAAAACTACTATGGACGATAACAGTAATTTCAATTATTGTCCTCGGGAATGGTTTGACAACAAAAGCAATACCTAATCAAATTAGTGATGATATTTCGCCGGATCTATTTCACATCGGAACAGTTTATTTAAACATCAATGTTTCCGCATCAGAATTTACCCCGGCCGAATTTACAGTAAAGGAAAGTACAACTGTAAATCTAACAATAGAAAGTGTTGATATTGGACATAGTTTCGAAATTTTAGAGTACGGAATTAATGAAACAATAATTGCAAACTCAACCGTAAATATCGAGTTTGTCGCTGATACTTTAGGTACATTTGAGTATTTATCAGTAAATTGCTCAACAACAGGTACAATGACAGTGGAAGATCCCTATGTGCCTGATTTACCAAGACCAGAGGATATTACAATTATGTTTGATTTAAGTCACAATTCAAATGCCACAGAAATTGCATTAAAATACTCTGGAATAGCAAATTGGACTACTGATAATAATTTTCAGTTGATTGTAAATGAAAATAATTTCTTAGTTGTAGATACACTAAGATATATTGATGTGTTAATGATCCTTGAACCTGATGAAGATTTCACGGAATCAGAAATTGATGTTGTTAAAATATTTATTGAAAATGGTAGAAGCATGTTCTTAACTGGATCCGAAGCTACAGCCTTTACAAATATAAACAATTTTACAAAACCTTTCGGATTCCAATTTGATAATACAACTGCAAGATTCATTAATGCAACTCTCCCAGCTACTGACGGAGAGAATAATACATTATCATCATTCATCTCAACAAACTTCCTAGATCATCCGATAATCAATGAGAATCAATATGTTCCACTTACAGATGAAATCATAACTAAAATAAAGTACACAGGAACACTTCTAGAATATAATGCAACATGGATTACTGGATTTACAGAAGAAAGCAATTTAACGGATAGCGATGAATTAATTGACAGCTATTCACTATTTTATGGAAATAACTCAATTTACGCGGATGCAAATGGTGATACAATATATTGGGAAAATGAAACAGCAGGTATAAACAACACCTTAATCGCTGCCGTTGAAACATCTTTTGGTTCGAGAATTTTAAGCATTGGATCAGCTGAAATTCTAAATAATACAATGGTCGGAAGATATGAATTTAATGAGATATTCTTCCAAAGAGCTTTACAATGGGTTGCGAAAATGTATGCAGTACTTCGTAACGATGATTATTATGTTGGTGCCTACGATGCGAAAATTGGTGAATTAATTAACACTAGTGTATCATATTATGCTCAAAATAATTCTGTACTAGACGACATCAATGTAACATTAAGAATTTGGAGAGCATCGCAAATCTCAGACTCATTTTACATGACACAAATAAACAATTCCTATTACGAAGGCGTAATAAATACAACTAATTTAAAGAAAGGATTTGTTAGTGTAAATATCGTAGCCCACAAAAGAGGATATGGCTTTAATATTACAGAGGAAATCTTTTTAGAAATTAATCCTGGAGAAGCCGTTCCATATGACGTACCAATACTATACATAATCACATTTGTACTTACAATTGGTATAGGTGTTCTAGCGCTAGCTTTCATCTTTATTAGAGTAATAAGAGCTCCGAAAACTGAAGACGCAGCAGAAGACATTGAGGAAGAAGAAACAGAATCAGACGAAGAAATTGATTTAGATGAATATGAAACGGAAGAAGAAACGGAATCAGATGAAACATAATTCTGGTTTCCAAATATTACTTCTTTCCCTATTTTCTTTATTTTATACAAATTTACCATAACCATAGAGTTTTTGAAGCTTAATTAATTAAACAAATATTGTAAAACTCAAGTGGACTTGTTTTCGAATGAAATCTCAAATTGACCAACTAAAAGGAGAAGCAGAAGCAAATTACAGTGCCAGTCGATGGGAGGACTCAGCAAAGACATATGAACACTTGGTTGGTTTAGCTCAACAAAACAATGAATTAGAACAAGCAATTGAGTTTGCTATTGCAGCAATTCGAGCTTGGAAGCAAATGACTGATAAAGAAACAAGAATAAACAGACTTTACCAAGCAATAGGCTTGATTGGGGTAAAAAAAGCTGCAGTAGGTTTTGAACAACAAGCAAAAACAGCTGAAACCAATAATGAGTTAAAAAATTCTGCCCTGAATTTCGAAGAAGCAGGTACAGGGTACAGTTTAATACAGAATTATGATCGAGCAAAAACTTGCTTTGGGAGTTCTGTGAAAATTTTTGAGAATTTAAGTACTGAAGCAATGAAAGATGCAGACTTTGAAACTGCGATACATATGTTTGATCGAGTTTGTAATTTGTATGAGAAAATTATTACGATACTCGATAAAATCTTAATTGATAAAAAAGAACTTGATAGGCTTGCTAAGCACTCTTTACTCGAGGAGAAAGCAAAGATGGAAAAGAATATTGCTTTATCTAAAAAGAATAAAGCATACTCTCATGAGAAATTAGCACAAATCTACCTGGATAAGGATGATCCTGATTGTAATCGAATTGCTGAGAAAGAGTACACAAAAGCTATTGAAATCCTTGAATCCATAGATGAAATACAATTAGCGAAGAAATTGCAAACCAAAATAGAAAAAATACCTTAATCATTAGCTTTTTCTTTGAGTAAACTCTTAATAAATTTCTTCAGATCCTTAGTGAAACTTTGTAAAGTTTTTTCTGAGATTGTGTGAATTAACGGACAATCTTCATCAAGAGATGTTTTGTTTAAATCCAAATCAAAAATTATTGGATAAAATTTACATCCTTGTGGTCTATCAGCATAAATCTGACACTTATTTTCTTTTAAAAAGAAGCAGTTACCATTAATATTTCGAAGTTTGAAAAAACCATCTTCATCCAGAAAGCAAAAATCATCTTTCTTATATCCTAATTTTTCGATTTTCTCAATATCATTTAATGAAAGCATCATCTTGGTATCTTTACAACATATCGCACAAGTAAAATCAGCGCAGACACCACCAAGACTCAAAGATTTCAAAGTATCACCGACACAATTAATTGAGAAGAAATTAATATATTGATTAATGTTCTGATTTGATTAAGAAACAATTGGTGAAATATTTGACGCTCCCAAAACTAATACCTCTTAAATTAAGTACCTCAAATCCCATGACTGTTCCTGAATACAATTTTAATATAAAACTAGCACAGAAAACAGGAACAAATGGACCAAGGGATCTATTTTCAGCCTATAATGTTGATTTCTTTGAAAGGTATACCGCAGCATTTGCCAAAACTCTCGAGAGTGAAATCTTAATCGGGTATGATGGCAGTAGGGTTCACCAATCCATTTCCGTAAGTGCTCGAGAGTATTTAAGACGCTGTGGGCTCTCAATTAAAGAATTAGATGGACCCGTAACAGTTCCCGAATTCATGTTTGCTTGTTATCAACTAAAGGTACCCGGTTGTTTCTTTGGGAGAAGTCATAGTCCCCAGCAATACATTGGTTTGAAATTAGTAATTAATGCGAAAAATGCCTTTCAATTACTTGAAAAAAACGGAGCTGAAATAACATGCCCACCAAGTCTTGAATCAGAGAAAATCTATGGATTCTTACCGAGAACACTTGCTCCAGTAGTAGAAGAGGCAATAAAAGATAATGTAATGGTTCACCCCAAAGAAATAGGTCGACATGATAAAATAGAGGCGTCTGCTTTGCGTGAAGAATTCTTCACTTCTATAAAAAAAGTAGTTCCCTTAAAGAAAATAGAAGGGGAATACATAGTTGATTGTAGACACAGTATGGCCGGACCTGTTTGGGAATTAATTAAAAGCGAAATGAATGCAGATATTGTTCTTCACAACGATGTTTTAAATCCTATAGCACCTGATAGGGATCCAAGAGAGATATGGGGCGACCTGACACAGAAGTATATGAATCAATCAAAAGCTGTTTTTAATCATGACGGAGATGCTGATAGAACATTCCTCTTAAAAATTCCAGGGAAAGGTCAAGAAACAATTGTAGATAATCAGGAGGAATCATTTACAACGGGGTTAATCGCTGAATCAAAAAGCAGAAAATCTGATGCCTATATTCTTGTCCAGGAAAGAATATCACTTATTATGCTTTCAGCATTATCTGAGTTAACGAAAAAAGTGTATGCAACAGCTCAAGGAGAACCAGCATTCTTCTTAGGTGTTACCGAATTACTTACAAGAGATCCAAACATGAACCGAATATCTGGAGCAGATTACACTAATATTTTCTTTAACAAAACACATCCGATATGCATGAAATCACCTTTTCAACAAGCGCTTTGGTTGATGAACTGGTTCACAAACGATAACCAATTACCGAAATATCCATCCGTAGATGTAGTAAGAACACAAATAGATATGGTGAAACTAGATTATCCACAAAGACTTCAGAAAGTGTTAAACTCTACAGAGGAAATTAACAAATACTTCAATGAACAATTCCAAGTAGTTTACCACTCATCAATAGATGGTCAAAACCTCATTCTAAAAGATAAGAAAGAAAACATGCTGATAGTCAGTATTAGACCAAGTGGGACAGGCAGATATACAAAAGTCTTCTCAGAAATTGGTCTTGGAACATCAACAAGCAAAGAAAGAAAAACAATAGCTGAAGAAGTAAACAAAACCATTGAAAAAATAATAACCAAATAAAAGAGAAAGATGAGCACCACAAATTGTGGTGCAATTAACTGTTTTCTAGAGAGGTTTCAAGCATTAGTGAATCCTAGTTATCATGTCCGCGAATCCGCAGTAGCTGCGAGAAAAACGAAATAACCAATAACACATATTCCTATGGTTCCAACTAGAATTGCTAAAGCAATGAGTACCCAAGCCCACCAAATCATTTGTTTCACCTTGAAGTATAATGATAATATGTAAATACTCACAATATAAGAAGTTTTCACTCTAGAGAAAAGCTCTAAGTTAAAACCATCTTACTCTGCCGTTTATTTTAATACTTTAGTTCCTCTTGAATTTTAATTTCAATATATGAATAACAAGAACAATTGAAGTAAAATTAATGAGAACTAACCAGATAGAAAGTGGTGCCATTACTGTAAATTCTTGACTCCAAGACATTGAATCCGGATCAAAAATCCACAAGTCATTATAGGTAACACTGAAACTTTCACCTATTCCACCAAATAAAATTACTTTATTATGATATTGATCAAAAACCAATTTATGTTTACAACGTGCAGGTGGGTTAAGTGTTGAATGGACTTCTATCCAAGTATTTGTTTGAGAATTGTAAATCCAAGTATCATCCATAGCTCGATTGGGGATATCTTCATTATCACCTCCGAAAATAATGAAGGATTCATCATTTGGATTGGACGTCATACCTAAATGGTATCTTTCCATAGGTTTTGCTGTTGGGTATTTCTTAGTCCAAGTAGTAGAAGAACGATTAAAGAACCAGACATCATTTTTTAAATGGCCATCATTAAATCGTCCACCAAAAAACACACCAACCTTATTCACGTCATCATATACAAAAGAGTGGCCGTAACCTGCTCCAGGTCCACCAGTGGGATGAAGTTGGTACCAATTATTAGCTGTAAAATTAAAAGCCCACATCTCATTTGAAACTGAAGAAAAGCTAATGGCTCCTGCATAAAGGATTACTTCATTAAATTCGGGATCAAAATACATTGTATGAGCAGCTCTGGCAGAAGGGGCAGTTGTTGGATGAAGTTCTGTCCATTGATTTGTTGCAGGATCAAATTCCCAAGTATCATTAAATTGAGCTAAAGCTACAAGAGAATTACCACCAAAAAGAAGAATTTTACCAGTTAATGTATTATAAGCCATTCGATGAAGACTTCGACCCTCAGGAGAATTTATACCAGAAAGTTTCCTCCAGGTTTGATTGTAGCTTGAAAAAATCCATGTTGCCTTTAAATCTGCTTCAGTTCCACCACTAAACTCTCCACCAAACATAATAATTTGATTATTATTAGTATCATATATCAATTCTTGATTGTATCCCGGCAAGGGAGAATCTTCTATTGCAGTATTAGAATCTGCAGTATTAATCATTCCAAAACAACTCATTACAAGAAAGAATAAACTAAATTGCAAAAACAATGCTTTATTTCTAATTATCAAATTTTACACATCCATTGATGCAAGAAGATAAGCTACTTGCCAAGAAATAATAATCAATACTAGTATTTTTTTATAAAGATAATGAACAATCTTGGTTTGATATTTTTGATTAAACAGCTAAATTTTCTGCTTTTTGCAGAGGATAATATGTTATCAGATTACTGATTTTTCTAAGAAGAGAAGTGGCAGGCCCGGACGGATTTGAACCGCCGATCTCTCGGTTACTTCAGCACAATCGCATGAGAGTGCTTCCGAAGCCGAGTATTCTATCCGGACTGAACTACGGGCCTACAAGAATACAAAATTATTTGTTGGTGTAGGTCAAAATCTTTCTCTATTT
Organism: Candidatus Heimdallarchaeota archaeon; assembly: GCA_030629105.1. Classification (GTDB taxonomy): domain Archaea; phylum Asgardarchaeota; class Heimdallarchaeia; order JABLTI01; family JABLTI01; genus JABLTI01. Next base: position 14,481 of record DAOVPS010000015.1, on the reverse strand, counting down.
AATATTTTTCGTGACTTGTGTTTTGCCCATTTTCATCACTAATAATGATCATTTGAATTACAAAGCTATAAATAGTCATACAAGAAATAATATATTGAGGATTTGTTTGGCGAACTTATTTACTTGGATAACAGCGGGAATATTGATTTTCATTGCAGTCTTGGGATTAATTGGTTTCTTCTACTTATTTAGACGAAGACTGAAAAGAGAAGGAAGAGGGGATGTTTTCTTGATGAATAAGGACTCTAAAGGCGGTTCTCCGCCTATTGAAATCCGAGCTCAAAGAGACTATCGTTACAAAGATGCTGATGTTGATCCGTACGATAAATCACAATATGTTATACCTAAACAACGTACAGATGAACGAGAAATTATACAAACAAGAAAGAAAACTTTGAACGAAGAAAAAGAAACAGAATCAAAAATTCAGCAAATTAGAAAAGCTGATGAGTTAAGAGCAATAGATTTTCAGTCAAAAGACGGAAAGAAAAGAAAAATCAAAGAATTATTGAGTTACAAGGAAAAAACTAGCCTACAGTGGATAAGTACTGTTACAATGATTCCTATTGAAAGTGTGATTGAAATTCTTACCGAGGATTCGAATTTTATTATTAAAGATGATTCTGTGTTATTCGCAAAAATGCTGGCAAAAAGCGAATCAACGATGCCTGATGAAAGAAGGGTAAGTGCTCAAGAATTGAGGGAAAGAGAGGAAAAAATTGCTGAAGGTATTTGCCCAATATGCAGTAATTCCTTCGAACCAAATAGTGAATATTGTCCTAATTGTGGGTATGTTCTCAATTAAAGCATAATACTCCAAAATTTCTACGAAGAATAAATCGGCGCTAATAAAAGTGACTTGTAGTAAGTTTTAAATGCACAACAAATGGTCAGTCAAAGTAATATTAGAAAAAGCTTAGGAGAATGTTAACTCATTGTCTAAACCAACTATTCCAAGACCAAAATCAGAATTCCTACAAGTCGAATGCCCCGACTGTAAGAAAGTTCAGAAAGTTTTTAGTCATTCTTCCACAGAAGTCAAATGCTTAGTTTGTAATTGTATTTTAGCTACACCTGCTGGTGGGAAATGCAAATTACGTGGCAAAGTTATCGAGCCTGACAAGAAGGAATAATGTTTTTAAAAATAAATTGAAAAAAAAGCTGACGATCATAAATCAGGCAGATCGACCCTATCTGCAGCATTTTTCATAATTAATGTTTTTGCATACACTAAAGGTATCTGTACTATATCCTCTTTTTTGAAAGGACCAATTGATTGTTTTGCTTTATCTTGAGCTGTTGTCGCTATTATTTCCGGAATATCCTTCAATATTCGAACTGTCATTAGTTCGCCATCATTTTCTTGACCTGCAATTGAATCCATTTCTTTACCAATCTCTATACTTGCTTCTCCAAATACACTTCTCTTCTTGTGATTTTCAAAATTTATCTCGAGATTCTCCACTAAATCCATCTCTTCTGCTGCTAATCCACCCTTGTTTAAATCTCCATTAATTAATCCATGAATGATTTTATGCTTCCTAATCTTTGCTAAATCTTGAAGAATTCTCTTTAATCTCTCAATCCTCTCCGATATAATCTTAGTTGAAACAACATCCTTAGAATCAATGCTCTCTAATTCTTTCTCAAGAGTAGAAATTCTTTGTCGAATTGCAGAATAGAGACTACCTTTCACTTCAAGTAATTTGTTGGTTTTTCTCTCACTTCTCCAGAGTTGAAATATTTGTTTGTAATGATCATCCTTAGCCATAAATTAAACATCTTCCTTGCTTACTAGGTGTGCAAAGTGACTACAATCCTATTCATCTTCTATTATGAATTTTCTTTGATTCCTCACTAAAGTATATTGTTATTACCCAACTCCTTGAATTAAAGACCCAATACTGAAAGAAGGAAGAGGGTAAATAATAAAATATCAAGAATTTTGAATTAAGTTTCAATTCTTGGTGCCAGATAATATGTAAGTTTTCCTCCAGCAACTATTGGGAACTCTAATTGAATTGGCATACTTGCTGAAAAAGCTATCATGACTAATTCGCTTGCCTTAATTGCTTTGGTCATTTCACTCAAATAACTAAGTGAATACATCGCACTTGATTCTTCTCTCACATTGAATTCTGCAATTACATCACTATCTTTTTCGATAATGACCTTCACATCTTTTGTTTCACTTGATGCTGATAAAGTAATTCCATGATCTTCAGCAACGATTCGTATGTGATCACCAATAATTTCTGCATCTTTCACAGCTTGTTGTAAAGCATCTGCTGTTAACTTTATTTTGACCTTACTATCTATTGTTGGTGCAGGATACTCACTCTCACCAAGATCGAGTAAACTAATACCAAAGCTTCTAACATTTTGTCCGGTAAAAGTCAACACGAGTTTTGCAGTTCCTTCTAATTCCATTTGTAGTGTATCGGAAGTTCCTGCTCTCCTCATTATTTGGGTCATTTCATCAAGGTTAATACCTAAACGAGTCACTTCTGAACATTCGTATTCCTCAAAAGCACTTGCAGGTAAGAAGAAATCGACCATCGCAACCCTACTTGGGTCCATTGCACGTAATTCAATACCTCTATCCGAGGCAATAAAGTTAGCTTCATCCAATAATGTAAGTGATTCAATAATATTCTTCCAAATTTTCGCATCCGGTAAAACCATTTTAAGAGCCATTTTTTAGTCCTCCTTTCTTAAACAGTTTGTCCTCTTTATTAAATTTCCAGTAGATTTTCTTTTTATTCTTGGCAATTGCCTTTCGATAATTTCTTCAGTAACCATTTTAAAAATTTCGTATTACTGTTTAGTTATACAAATCAGTACTTAAATGCATATTTCACACAGTTTCACTAATTAAAAATAGTTCCTAAGACTAATTTATCTGAAAGAGCTCGTAAAATTTTGACTTCAACAATATCTCCAATTCTTTCTCGAGAGTTTTCCACCGCAACCATTGGTCCGCCACCCAAAATATAAGCGATTGCTCCTTTATCATCTCGATAATTTGGTTCACTAATGATTACTCGAACGATTTCTCCAACAAGATCTTTCTTTTTCATCAAATTAACATGATTCGCAGCATCAGCAATAATTTTACTTTCAGGATTATAGATGGCTGGTTGGGGATCTGGGAAATCACCGAAAGCTGATAAAGGTAGGGGACGAAATCGATAAATCGTTACTTTTTCTATAAAAGGCTCGAGTTTGTTAATGAAATCAGCTGTTTCTTGTGCAGTTTTTCTTGTTTGCCCAGGTAAGCTATGTATAAAGTAAACATGAGCTTTCAAGCCATATTTATGAGCAATTTTCACTGCTCGTAGAGTATCTTTTGGACCACTCGGTCTACCCAATAATTTTGCATGTGTTTCGCTACCTGTTTCACACCCTATAGAAAATGGTGAATTAGGTAAATACTCGGAAAGAATTCTAGCTAATTTATCTGTGAAGAGTGTAGCTTTAATGTTCTCAACTTCAAACCATACCTGTCCTTTTACTACTCTCTCAATAGTATGTATTTTCGATAACAATTCTTTAATCTTCTTGGAATTAGCTTTTGGAGAAGATGGGGTTATCAATGGTTTGGGTGAAACAAGCTCATCTCTCCCAAAATCTAGAAAATCAGGAGCACTCAAAACAATTCTTTTCACATTAAATGCAACTAGTTTTTCTATCTCATTTACTATATGCTCAACGGATTTACTTCTTGATGGGCCATACAAACTTGGAACACTACAAAATCCACATCCAGGTGGAATTTCAGCTGGGCAATTCGCTCTATCTTCGAGATAATCGCTACCACAAAGACCACATTCATTGCATTTCCGTCCATCTGGTAATTGTATTCTTGTCCCCCCAAAATTAGAACAACCTCTCAGACACTCAACATAAACCTTCGCAGAAAAGTAATTTGGATAATCCGCTATACGTTTTGTTGATGCTTTAAAGGCTTTAAATTCATCAGAGGAAGAATATTTCCTAAAAGCAGTTAAAACAAACTGATTTTTTTGATTTATATAACCAATTCCATTAATGTCTTTGGTGTCTGAAATCTTACCACTTGTAAGATAATTACTATCAATTAATTCCTTTAATGTTATTTCCCCTTCCCCTATAACTATAAGATCAGCTTTTGTTTCTTTTAGTGATTGCTCGAGTTCTGAAGTAACAGGACCTCCAACAACAATTATACCTTGATGATTTTTCCGCCAAATTTTAACAATTTTCTTGATAGCAACTTTATCCATGGACATACTGCTAATGAATAACGAAGTAAATTTTTCTTGAAATCCCTTATCGATTACGTTTTCTGCTAAAAGGATTTTCGATTTAATATTATGGTCCTCTAATACCCCACATACACTTCTCACACCACAACCAATAGCATCTCGAGTAAATCTTCTACGCCCCTTTCCAGCAGCAGTGGCATCTATTACAGCAATTCTTAGGTTAGAGCTCAACGTTCACTGATCCTTCGTTAATGGTGAAACTATGTCAAGTGTATTAATAGTTATTTTTGTGCTGATTTTAATAACTTTTAGTCATAAAAATTGAAAATCAAAAGATTCATTTCCTATGTAATGATAAGAAAAATAATAAAGTTGTATTTGGTTAAATTATTAAAGAAGAAGAAAAAGACGCATTTCAAAGAAGTTTTCAACCTTAGAACTAGATTTAAATGCATGTAGTTTTGGTCTTAATTAAAGAAGAAAAGAAAGGACGGTAATATTAGAAATGATAAGTACTGGCGAATTCCTTCTTCCAGGGGATTTGATTTGCAATATAGAAGAAGCTTTACCCGGAGAAGGAACACAAGCAGCCGAAGGGACAATTTATGCCACAGTTACAGGAACACTCTTCTTGGATAAGAGAAGAAGAACTGTAAGTATTTTTCCAAAAGTAAGAAAACCATTAGTCCCAAAAAGGGATGATATAATAATTGGTCAAGCTAATCATGTAAACAAGCATATGGTCTCGCTTGCAGTGAAATACATAAATGGTCAAAGTGTAGAACCAAAATATTCAGCAATTATGCATATTTCTCATTGCACAAGAGCTTATTTGGATTCCATGTTTGATGCCATAAAATCAGGCGACGTTGTAAGGGGTAAAGTAGTTGATGCCCACACCATTCCAATGCAATTTACTACCACCTATAATGAATTCGGTGTAATTTATGGTCTCTGTAGTATCTGCGGAGAAAAACTCCATTATTTGAGAAGAGGAACTCTCAAATGTGATAGTTGTGGGAATGTGGAACCAAGAAAAGTCGCAGAAGATTATGGCAGAGCTAGATTATAAAAACGTGAAATTACTTTTTAAAAGGTGAAATTGTGGTTGGCACGCTGGACATCAAAAGAAATAGTTTTGAAAATCCACTCTACAAATGAAGCAATCATGTTCCTAGAAGCTGTTCAAAAACAAATCAAGATAGTTGATATCTTTGCAGATTATTATCCTGGGAGAGTAACTATTAGATTTGAAGGTGCCAAAGAGAAATTGAAAGACGCTCTTGAGATCACTAAAAGAATTCACCAGATTGTAAATGGGATGCTTTACCCAGATGATGAAGAGTTTTACAATTATGATATTGAATTCTTATCAAAAGTTACTGGAAAAACTTTCCCGATTAAGCCTTTATTACAAATTTTAGATTATAAAGGATATGAAAGTCAAAGAAAAGAAGGAGTATTTTTCTCTAAGATTAATTATAATTCTATACTTGAACTCATAACATTGTTGGATAAAACTATGGCAGAAATTCCATATGAAGTCTCGACAAGCAGCTTAAGAGATGTAATCTTAGTCTTAGCAATTGTGAAAAATACAACTATTGAACAAACTATTGCGTCTGCTAAGAAAGTAAAAATTGTAGAAGAAGACGAGCTTAAAAGACTAAAATTAATAGTCGAACCGACTCAAGCTCTGGAAAAATGCATAAAGATAACAAAATAACCGAAAGAAATAAAACAGCATTGAATTTCAATGACTCAAGACACTTTTAAAAACTGGTGAATCTAAAAATGAAAGTTAAAATCCTAGAATACGATGAAGATAAGGGAATAACTCTCGAGTTACTCGGTGAAGGACATACATTTGCAAACATAATAAGAGAGTTTCTCTGCGATGCCCGAGATGTCGATTCTGCCGGATATTATAAAGAGCATCCTTTTGTTGACAAAGCAAAATTGGTTATAAAAGCTGCTCCAAAAAGAAAAATAGACAAAGCGGTAAGAACCGCTTGTAAAGATTTAACGAAAAATGTTGATGATTTCTATAAACTCTTAGAAAAAACCAAATAGAAATTAATCTCGTTTCTTACTTTTCGTTCTAATTCCCCTAGGAACTATTTTTAGAGAGTAATACTTAGTTTGTTGTAGAGCTCAAGTTGATGTCAAATGAAAAAAGCAGCATTCCAAGAGAAAACAAAAAATAAACTAAGAGAAAGTATGAGAAATCGTAATTTAGCAAAGTTTGGGGATGCATTAGTGAATTTCATCTATTCATTAGCAAAAACAAAAGCCTATGGTAAACCTGTAGGTGAAAGAGTCTATGATAAGGCACTTTCAGAAGCAGTACGGGGAGCCGGTCTCAGAGCTCTTATGCCATCAAGTTCCACAGCAGGCGAGATAGGGGATGGGGCTGAAGCATTAATTGGTCATACATATTTGAATGGATTGTATACAATTGATGAGCTAGTTGCTATACTTGAATCTTCAATTCAGGAATACGATCGCGAAGCTTTTGAAAAAAGAAGTAAAGAAAGAGAAATAATGACTGAAGCTTTTACAAAATTATTGCTGGAAATTATTGAACGAATAAAAGAAAGCTAGTATTTGAGAAATTTTCTTTATTGGTGACAAGCTTGAATCCGCAACTAAAAAAAGGAATAAAAATTATTGGATTAGCATGTGCATCGTTTAACCGGGAGAAAGACAAAAACGTACCGATAATAGGAGCAATTTATCGTGGCTCCATTCTTCTAGAAGGGGTTCTGAAAAGCCAAGTCACAGTTGATGGTGATGATGCGACAAACAGAATTGCTGATATGATTCAGCAGAGTTCTCATCAACAACAACTAAAATTAATAATGACTAGGGGAGTCACAATAGCGGGATTTAATTACATTGATCTAGAGCAGTTACACCAAAAAACCGATTTACCAATAATCTCTATAGTTGATAGAGAGCCAAATATGGAAAAAATATCCAAAGCATTACGAAATTTACCTGATGGAGAAAAGAAATTAGCAATTATCAAAAGAAATGGGTTACCTCGAGAGTATATTTCTGCTGAAAATAATGAACCAATTTATGCTCAATTTATAGGTCTAAAACACGAAGAAATTTCTCAATTATTAAAGGATATTACTCTTGTAGGAAGAATTCCTGAACCTATACGGGTTGCGAGGTTAATTGCAATAGCAGAAAGAATGAATGTTTAAATTAATCGTATTCTCTCCAAGTGTGTTTACACTTCATGCAACGATAAAACCTGGTTGGTGCTTCATCTCCGCTACGTGTTTGAACCGCCCAGTATTGTGTATCAACAACAATAGTACACTTTGGACAACGCATTTTCTTCGTTGGCATAGTATTCAATTCATCAGGATTCTCAATTATAACCATGCTTTCTTCATCTGATTGTTTTATCTCTTGTTTTTGTGTTTGCTCTCCTTTTGAAAGCTCTTTCCTTTTGCCACATTTTGGACAAGTCATGACTACTTTCCCATTTATTTTCTTTGGCGCTAACAATGAACTACATTTGTCACAAAATTCCATTTTTATTAATCTCCGAAGTCTTGTCTCTTCTTCTCATATCCAACTCTGATTTGAATAAAGAATTGAATTGTTTTTTTAAATCTTTGCTTTTTTTCGTAACAACAGACTTTCTTAATTTACTTTCTTTTCCAAATCGATTTTTTTTCTTATTCCAAATAATCGTTTGAATAAATCAAAAGCAAATACAAAGTCAGACTTTCTTAATCGAATTATTAGTAAACTAAGAATCAAACAACAAATGGCAATAATAACTTTCCAGTAAATGGCTACACCAACATAGTATTCAATGACATAGACAATTGCAATAGCAGTAGAAGTAATAAAACTTAGACTTAAGATCTCACCTACACTTCGAAGAGAAATAATTTCATTAGATAACATATTAAAAATTGCATAAAGAAGCATTATAGAATAAGCTATTATGAATGCAAAAGCAATTCCTATAATACCAAATCCGGGAACAAAAAACAAGCTAAAACAACAGATAGCTATTAGTCCAATGAATTCTGTTTTTGCATAAATGTTTGGTTTTCTAAGGGATATATTGCTACTCATTAAAAGGTAATAAGCTGATGAAATGTGCCCACCTATAATTAATAATCGTAGTAAAGGTATGATCGTTGATGTTCCAAGCCATAAACTACTACCACTGCTGATAATAAGTTCTAAAAGTGTTTGAATCTCTTCTGTAAAAATACCAAAAACAACATTTATTGGAATGGTTCCGAGCATCATAAACCTAATTGCTCTATGAAGCTCTCTTCTTGCATCTTTCAACTCAAGAGTTCTTAAATGTGGTAGCAGCATTCGTCCAATTGAATCTTGTGGAATACGAGTAGCCATTATTAACATAAAGACGTAATTGAAATAGGCAATCTGAATATAGGCTAGATGACCGTTTTCAAAGAAAAATCCTAAAATAATGAAAATCATTGCTCCTTCAATTAATTGGGTAGAAATAGATGCTAAAACAATAGGTGAAGAAAAAGACAATATCAATCTTAATGATTTAAATGAATGCAAAATATTTCGGAATACTTTTTTTCTCCTGAAAAAGGAGCTAATATATTCTTTGTTAACTAGTAAACTATAAACAGCGGAAAGAAGACTACCAAATCCTAATCCCAAAATTATTGAAAAAACACCAAAGCCCAAAAAGACGAAAAGGGTAGAAAATAGTAAATTACCGATACTTTGAATGCCAATTGCAACAACACTCTGTTTAATCTTCCTTAATCCCAATAAAGAACTGTTTAAAGAAGAAACTAAAAAGGTCATGGGAAATACAAATAATAAACCAAAAATCAGCCTAACTAAGGACAAATTACCTAAAACATCGACTCTAGGTTGAACGACGTATACCACTAAAAAGAATACTATAATTGCAAAAACAAAACCTGAAATAATACTGAATGTTATAGATGCAATAATCATATCACTTATTTTTTCTTTCTCAATATTTTTCCCAGAGAAATGTATGATAATTGAATTTCCAATCCCCTTCAAAGCAATTATTGTAGTTATAACAATTATTCTTTGAAGTGTTCTTGAAGCGCCGTAAATATAATCAGGCATTTTATGTATTAGAATGGCTGCAAGAATAAAACCAGCAATCACAATGACTATGTTTGCAAGGAATAGCAAAGCTGAACCACTGACTAAACTAGAAGTTGTTTCTACTGCTAGATCATGAGCGGTTGGGGTTTCATCATTTGAAGACTCAAGAGAAGATTTTTCTGAATTTTTATCCGCTTCAACTTGAGTTTTCGACATAGTATCCCTCAGAAATAATTCATTATAATAAAACATATCATCATACTATATTAAACTTTAATTCTTAATTGAAGTGTAATCAAAATCGAAAAGAAATTAGGAAGAATTCTGTTCCTAGTTTTTCTTGCCTAATTCTTCCTCTTGCATCTTTTTAATTAATGCAATAATAGGACGAGAGATGTTTTGGCATTTCAAAGCAGACATATTAAATAATTCTTTCTCAGTAAGATTCAATTCCTTTTGCAAATCTTTACTAGTAAAAACATTAGGAAGGTCTTGTTTGTTAACAGCATAAATAATTGGAACTTTTCTCTCAACATTCTTAATGACTTGTTCTCTGAAATCCTCGAAATTTTCCTTGAGTTTTGGATCAATTGGATCAATTATGAAAATTATCCCATCGGATCTTCTCTCAGCAAAAGCTCGAATATCTTTGAAGCGCCACTGACCAGGAGTACCGAATAAGTAAAATATAGTAACCCATTTCACCTTTTTCTCTTCAATAAACTCTTCTGTCAACTCACTGAACTTGATAATATCCGCTTTATCTTCACCACCAATTAGTAAAGCAACGACGGTGAAATCAAAAGTTTGGGTTGCAGTATTGGATTCGGGGAAAAGATCTGGATTTTCTTTTAATAATTCATAATCGACATAGAAGTATCTGGGGACTTCACGACCATGAGCTTCTGGATCAAAACATCGAATCATAGTAGTTTTGCCACTGCCAGAGCTACCCGTAACACAAACTTTGTATACACCTCTAAGTTTTCCACTGAGGTAAGGATAAGTATTCAATACATTGTTAGCAGTTAAGATGCGCATTTTTTTTACTTCAAATTCTATATCTTCTGTCAAATATGCAACACATCCAGATATTTCTTAAGACAAGATAGTAATCTTAATTCATTTTAATTTAGTGATTCTATTTTATAAAACTGTCTTCTTATGCATATAATCCAAATTTTACACATTTATATTGAAATTTGCACATGATGACTAAACAGCTCTTGTAGAGCAAGAAAAGCGTGCTTATCAATATTAAACAACTTTTTTAGCTCTGTAAATGATTTTGAAGGAATAACAACACAAAGAGAATTATTTATTTCTTGTAGGTCAAACATTCTTTTAGCAGGACGGAGCTGTCTGTACTCGAAATATTTGCAATCACAACGATACATCACATGTTTTTTCCCATCAATATCAATTGTCTGAATCCAAAGTAAATGCTCTCTTTCATCAGTTTCTTTGCCTTTCTCCAAAGTCTTTGATAGGAAAAGTGTGCGAATAAGCCCATTGTCATATTTTCTATAACTAATAATTTCTATAGGGGTATCAGTTCGTAACTTGTCAAATCTTTTGCGATCAAAGAAGCATAAATCAAGAGGTAAGGCAATAAACTCTCGTTTATTTAAATCAGACAAGATGAACAGACTTCCAGTATATTAAATAAAATAACGGGGTCATGATATAAATACATATTAATAAAAAACAAAAAAAACACCAATAAAATTGAAAAGACTTTATTTAATGAATAAATCTTAGTAAAGAAGTGAGGAGAAAGAAATGACAGTAAAAACAATGAATGTGAAAATAAAGAATCCAGAAACAAATTATCAAGTAATAATAGGACAAGCAAATTTCTCGATATTTACAACAGATAATTTGTTTATGACAATGCTCACTACAGTGCCAGGAATTAAATGTGCAGTTGCAATGAATGAAGCCGTTCCGAAACTAACTCGAGTAACCGCAAATGATCCGGAGCTGGAGAAATTAGCAGCAGAGAATGCTTTAGCTATAGGAGCTAGTCATGTGTTTGTAATAATGATGGAAAAAGCATTTCCAATTAATGTTCTACCTCACGTTAAGAATCATCCTGCTGTTTGCACTATTTTTGTTGCTTCTGCAAATATAATGGAAGTAATAGTAGCAGAAACAGATTTAGGAAAAGCAGTAATAGGAGTTGTCGATGGGACTGCAGTAGACAAAATAGAGACTCCGGAGCAAAAGATAGAACGAAGAGAAGCTACAGAGAAAATTGGATATAAAATTCCATAATAAAAATTAGTGGTACATAAAAAAAGCCAGAATACAAGTGTTCAAAAGTTGACTCTTGAATCACCACCCACCTGTCAGGGAATCAGGGTGATTATGCACCGGTTATAAGCGCGAATTTAATTCTGGCTAATTCTTTATCTCTTTTTATTTGATTCTTGAGTTGTTCTTTTTTGTTCATTTTTTTCACCAATTTTTTTGTTCTTGTATTTCTTTATGTTTGGTCACTTTATAAGAGCAGACTGGGTCTTTCTGACCAGCTACTTATGCTCCAGTGATTAGAGCGAATTTTATTCTTGCTTGTTCGTAATCTTTTCTTATTTTTTGTTGGATTTTTTGTTTGGTTCTGTTCATTTTTATTCTTCTCCGAGTTTTGTTCTTAATTATACTACCTCCTAAATCATATATAAAGCGAATTCACTTTTTAGAGACTCGAAAATAAGACTCAAGAAGAGGTCACAAGTTGTTACTAAGGAAGCAATTTTCGCTTAATTTTCGTCAAAAATTTTTAAAAATAGAAAATCTAATCAATAGTCTATGCGAGAAACTGAGCAAGAAATACCGGAATTAATAGACTTACTGAAGCAAACAGCACAAGAAATGATTGCAAAAGATCCTCTCTCTACTCTAACAGAGTATGATACTTGTGAAAATTTAGGTACTTACTTAAAAGAAACAGTTATGAAATTAGAACAAAAAATGGAAATTGATGCTCTTGAATTATGGGGAATTTTTGCTCCAACTAGTGTTTGGGATGACTCAGGAGGATCTGAGGAATTAGCAAACAAGATTTTTGAATTAATAAAAAAATGCTTTGGAGATAATTTAGTTTAAATTACTCCATTTTTCTCTCATCGATAAAGAATTGATCTGTTGTTTTTTCTTCAAGCATTCTGAAAGCTACCTCAACACCAGTGCCTGTAATAGCACATGTTTCAACATAAGAAACATCAAAACCTATTTCTTCTGAAAGTTTTGAAGCAAGTTCTTGCCCTTCATCACGTGTAACACTAGCAGATTCTTGATCACTACGTAAATCAGTTTTATTTCCAACGATAACTAAAGCAAGTTCCTTACTCTCAACTTTTCGTAGTTCTTCAAGCCAATAGCGAATGTTATTGAATGATTCTCTATTTGTTACATCAAAAACTAATAAGGCTCCAAAAATGCTTTTGAAGAAAAGCTCTTTGCTCTTATCGAAGCGCTCCTTAGCTGCAATATCCCAAACCTGCATTGAAAAATCTTCATTATTCTTTGAGAAATGTTTAGCAGCAAAATCAACTCCGAGAATATGTTTGGATTCTTGACTAAAAGAATCATCAGAGTATATCTTTCGCAATGCAGTCTTACCCACAGCTGCATCACCAACAATAACGATTTTTATTAGAGCTTTAGACCTTCTAACTGTTTTAATGTCTTCCATTGTCGGGGATTCTACTGTCGGAGATTGCTCCGCAAGTTTTTTTTTATCTTCTTCAAACTCTAGAACTTCATCAAGTGGAACAGCTTCTGTTATGTCTTCAGTCGTTTTTTTTTCTTCTTCTGGTTCTATTTCGGGAGCTTGTATGGTTTCGACAGGTTCCTCTTCTACTTCGAGAACTTCCTCTGTAATATCCTCTGCAATATCATCAATAATGTCATGATCGACTGTATCGCCAACTTCCTCTTCGAGAACATCTTCCAATACTTCTTCAGCGATCTCTTCGATAGCTTCCTCTATAATCTCCTTATCTGTAGTATCTTCGGTGATGTCTTCAGCAATATCTTCAACAATTTCAGTGATGTCTTCACCGACAGTGTCTTCCTCAGTGATTTCTAGTTCTTCTTCTTTCTCTGGTTCGAGTTCTATGACTTCCTCTGCAATCTCTTCAGCAATTTCTTCTACAACTTCTTCTTCAGTGATTTCCTCTGGTTTGTCTTCAACTACTACTTCATCAACTGTTTTTGCATCTTCGACAATTTCCTCAGTAACCACTTCAACTTTCTCTTCTACAAGGGATTCCTCTACAACATCTTCAATTACTTCTTCTGAAGCCTCTATAATGGGTTCTCTTGATTTTCCCTCAGCAATAGCAGTTTTTATTTTCTCCTCAAAAGTAATTTCTTCCTTTTTCTCCTCAACAACCACAATCGGTTCAACTTCGGGTTCAGAACTTTTAGCGGTCTCCAAAGTTTGAATCACTTCATAGAAAATACCTCTTTTTGGTCTGTTACGCGGTTCATTCATAGCATCCTTCAAAGGTTCGATAGCTACAGCAGCAGCTCGACCAATTTTACCAAGAGCAGTGGCTGCTTCAACACGGACAAGCCAATTATCATCATTAAGAGCTTCAATTAATGCTGGAACAACAATATCATACTTAGTTTTCTTTAAACCAAGTTGTTGGGCAGCATGACAACGAAGATCAATATCTGCATTTTCCTTCAATTGCTGAAGGAGAAGCTCAAGTTCACGTTCATCAGAGTCACTCATGTGGTAGGATCTCCATAAAGTTAAAATTCGGATTTATCTTCCTTTTTGAAATTAAAAAAGACTTCGATATATGACTTTTCGAACAAAAAACCCAACAAAAGAAATAAAACAACAAATTTAAAAAGAGAAATAGAACGTAGAAAAACTAACAAAACATTAGGCGTGTAGCTCAGCTAAAGATTGAGCCTGCTGCTCATCTGCTAAAGGTAGAGCACCTGGCTTTTAAAACATGAATCTAAATCTCCATTTATTAGACTATGAGTAAACCTTTATGAGCACATTTTTTGCATGAAGGAATGCTTTCTCAGCTTCTGTATGAGTTTTGATTCTATCTTCAGGATGAGCTAATGGATTTCGTATATGTTGTCGAATATAATC
>DAOVPS010000134.1:0-9203 GCA_030629105.1 Candidatus Heimdallarchaeota archaeon | reverse complement strand
TCCATTTATACGGAATTCGGTGTCCACCAAGAAATGTTTTTGAGCGCTTACAATCAGAGCACCAAGAAGTTCCATAAAAATTCGTAATCTTTACCATATGTAATTGCTGTTATGGTTAGTTTTAATTTTTTTCATCCTTAAACTGAATATATGCTCATTTATTTATCATTTAATGCGTTCATTTGTTTGATATATTCACTAATTGATTTTACGATCTGTGTGGTCGTCTCTTTTGCTTTCTTCTGATCTATTTGATTATAATTGTTAAGTAGAAATGAATAGTATTGCATATAGGCTTCCATTTGGAGATTAATATTTGAGAATATTTTATCAATTGCTTCTAATCCTTTCTCTGCAATTGAATAACCATATGGTTTTACTGCATGCAATTTCAAGTATCCCCTTACATGCAAATTATGTACGGACGGATAAATTGTTCCTTTCTTTGGTTCCCAATATCCTGTAAACGAATCCTTCAGAGCAGCTATTATTTCCGTCACTTTTTTTGGATTATCTTTGGATTTTGCAAACTCCATTAGAATTGCCACTTGAATTGAACTCGTTTTTCCTACTCCTGATACGACATCGAGAATCCACATTATCAATCAGTTAGAGGTCTGACATGAGTTATTTAAATCTTTCTTGGATGAAAGAATCATTTTATAGATGATCTCTTTCTAATAAACTCATATATTAACTCGTTTATTTTCTCTTTTTCAGATTCATGTGTTAAACTGTGAGAGGAATTTTCTAGAAACACTAATTCTTTATCTTTAGAAGTAACACTTTCAAAAATTGTTTTTGCTGATTTCTGTAACCATTTGTCATCCAGAGAACCTTGGAGAATAAGAATAGGAGCACTAATTGATTCTAGTCTTGTCATGTTGTTTTTCAATAATTTTCTTAATGAATTTGCTGGACCTATTGGATACCCATCATAACAAAGAATAGTGTGTTTTTCTTGACTTATTTTTTCTTTTTTATTTTTCTTGTGTACTGCATTTTTAAAAATTGACGCAGCAATTGCTAAGAACACTCTATGAATCATTTTGAGTTTGGTTGGTGTTGCTAAGGTAATGATTCCATTAACTTTATGCTCAATAGCGAAGCGTAATGTCAAAGCACCGCCCATTGAATGTCCACACACAAAAAACTCTTCACAATGTTCCTTCAACCAATTAAAAGCATCACAATATTCAGCATACCAGTCATCAGCTGTTTTTGTTATTAGCTCTTCTATGGTAGTACCATGTCCTGGCAAAAGGGGGGCAATAGTAGTTATACCTTTATCAGCCAGATATTTTCCAATATTATGAACTTCATCAGGTGTACCTGTATACCCATGACAAAGTAAGCATCCCACTTTGCCTTTTTTATAGAAAAATGGGTTGGCTCCTGGCATAATCTCTTGTGAAGTCATATGTTAGCTCTCAGTAATTCAATTTTCATTTTTAGTTAAAAAAATATCCATAATGAAGTGTTTCCTATTAAATTCCAAGAATTTGTTACATGAGAAAACGTAAAATACTATAATGGTCTTTTTTTTCATGATTCAAATGTGTCCTCAAGCAAATAAGACCGGTAAAAGAAATATCTCTATAGATCAGATTAAAATCCCGACAGACAGTACTAAAGATATACCTAAGAAAGGAGATAATATCTGCGCTTTGTGGGTTTTTCAAAATTGTGCGGGAGAAAAAGAGCAGAAACTTCGTAGGATTGTTTCTTTAGTTCGTAATCGCAATTCTATAGATTGGTTACCCGTAACAACAGATGGCACAATTTGTATTGTAACTTTTATAGGAGAATTTAGCAATCTTATCAAATTACGTTCAAGTGTTTTTGGCCTTGGAATGGAATCATTTAGCTTTAAAATCGATGCCTTCTGGATTATCCCACCAAATGACATGACACAATTTATTGGATTTTTTGAAGTCATAAAATCAGATCTTCAATCACGAGAGAAGAGATTGCTACAACAAAGAGAACGAGAAATCAAATCAAAAGAAGTTACAGTATCTCCAAGCGATTTTGGTGAAGCAGACGCTGTTGATTTAACTGAAACAGATATTGATGATTTACGGAAAGAATTGCAAGCAATTAGTTCTATTTAGTGCTTTTTCTTTTACGTTCATTTACAATTAGAACTAGCTGATTTTGAAAATAAAAAACAAAGAAGTGAGACCGGATGGTCTCAAAAAATAAACTGTTGTTACATTGGGGGCATACCGGGCATTCCGCCTGGCATTCCACCGGGTAGACCACCTGGTTTGGACTTTGCAGCGATAACATCATCAATTCGCAAGATTAATTCAGACGCTTCAGAAGCAGATCTGATTGCTTGAGATTTGACTCTGAGTGGTTCTAGAATTCCAGCCTTTTCCATATCAGTAATTTTTGCTTTGAAAAGATCTAAACCAAATTTAAAGCTGGTTCCTCCAGTATGTTTTGCTCTAATCTCAGTTAGTATATCAATCACATCGAGACCAGCATTTTCAGCTAAGGTTTTTGGAATGATTTCAAGTGCGTTTGCAAATCGTTCAATTGCTAATTGTTCACGTCCACCTATGCTTTCAGCAAGACTTCGGAGAGCTAAAGCAATTTCCACTTCAGAAGCTCCACCACCAGCAATGACTTTTCCATCCTCAACAACGTTTCTAACGACACTAAGAGAATCTGTAAGAGCTCTTTCTGCTTCATCAGTGATATATTTACTACCACCACGAATTAGGATTGTTACAGAACGAGGATTTTTTGCTTCTGAAACGAGAACATTATCATCGTCACCGATTTTAATTTGCTCAACTTTTCCAGCAGAACCAAGATCGCTTTTCTTCAAATCGTGAAGAGTTGATACAATACTTCCACCTGTTGCTCGAGCCATTTTCTCCATATCGCTTTTCTTTACTCGTCTGATTGCTAAAACACCTTTCTTAGCTAAGAAGTGTTGAGCAAGGTCATCAATACCTTTTTGACAAACGAGAACGTTAGCACCAGATTTTACAATTGTGTCAACCATTTCTTCGATCATTTGTTCTTCACGATCTAGAAATGCTTGCATCTGACTTGTTTCTTCAATCTTAATTTCAGCACTGAACTCTGTTTTTTGGATTTCAATGTTATCATCAATTAGGGCAATTTTTGCTCCTGTGATTGATTTTGGCATACCAGGATGAACTACCTCTTTATCAAGTAAGACTCCATTAATTAACTTAGTATCTTTTAATGCTTTTCCAGCTTTTTGGACGACTTTAATCCAATCGAGATCTGCAATTTTCTTTCCATTGCGATCCTCAGTAATCTGTAAAACTGAATCCACACTAATTTTAGCTATTAAATCCTTCTCTGAAGCAACAACTTTACTATTTAAAGCAGTGGTAGCAACTTTAGCCAAAGTCTTCTTATCGTCTATGTCTGTGTCAATAGAAATCTTATCTAAAATTTCTATTGCTTTCTCGGTTGCTTTCTTATAACCAGAAATAATAATGGAAGGATGAATACCTAATTCAATTAATGCATCGGCATTCTTGAGGAGTTCTCCAGCAAGAACGACAGCAGAGGTTGTTCCATCTCCGACTTGATCATCCTGTGTTTTAGCAACTTGAGTCATCAATTTTGCTGCAGGATGTTCAACATCTATTTCATCTAATATTGTGGCACCGTCGTTAGTGATAACGACATCCCCTAGGGAATCCACGAGCATCTTGTCTGATCCTTTTGGACCGAGAGTTGAGCGTACTGCTTCTGCAATAGCCATTGCTGCTCGCATATTATTTTTTTGGGCTTCTTTTCCCCTGGTTCTTGAAGTGCCCTCTTTTAGTAATATAACAGGAATGTTTTGTTGAGACATTTAGTGTTCTCACCAAGAATGTTGTTTATTTTCTAGTTTTCTGCTGATTTGTACTGATATTTAAAGCTTACGAGTGCTTTTAGAACAAATGAACTTTTGATTTGGGATTAGTCCCCAGTTTCCCGTGTGGTGCTTTTTTGCAAAATGCCTAAAAAGCAGAAAAATCATAAGAAATACAGAATTATAGTCTTGCTAGGAGAGTTTAAACTTGACTAAAGAAGAACCCATCTTGTTTTTTAGAGAATTAAAAGAGCCTGGTATTATCAATATTTTTGCTACTCTTAAGGATGCTATAGATTTAGTTGCTAAAAATAAGAAACCTTATTTGCGTCTGGTTTTAGTTGACCCCTCAAATAAAGAATTATATATCCAGATTTGGAGTAATAACGAAATTTATGCTCCAGTTAATATGTTTCTGCGAAAAAATCTCTTGCATATTAACGGGCCAATTCATTTGATTAGTCTTAGCTATGATGGCGAGTATGTGGGTTCCACCAAGGAATCTATGATTAATACTATGCCTACCCAACACCATGTTTATGCAAAATATATTGCTCTTAACAATTACCGTTTGCTTAAAACCATTCCAGAAGATCCAAAAATTCTCAGTGAGATTCGCAAACTCCTGAATACCAAACCACTCATAGAAGCTATTCTTACTCATCTCAAAGAAAAAGGGTTAGCTATTACCGAGGAGCTTTTCTGGGAAATCACCAAGATTATTTGTGATAAAACATATACCGGAACGATTCACCTTATAGCCGGTAAACCACAGTTGGAAATTACTCCGCAATATTCTGACTATGTTTTGAAGCAATTGAAAATTCTGTTGATTGCATTTGAAAGGGATATTGCTAATGATCGTGTTGCTCCGATTATTCTAATCAGAAGGTTACAAAAAGACCTTGTTAGTCTGTATGATTTCACAGAATTCCACAAAAAATAGACTTGTATTATATTTCTTGGTAGTCTCTTTCAGGGATAACAACATACTTGTATTCAGTTTGTCTGAATGTTTTATCGAATTTCAAAGCTAAACGCTTCTCTTCTTTTTTTGCTATTTTTCTAATTTCATAGAAAGCAATTATTGCATAAATCAATGAGAAAATAATTGTTATTCCATATCCCCATAAAACTAAGGTCATAGGAGCTATAAGCACATGAAAAACTACGAATAAGTAGAATTCAGGTGTTTTTGAAACAGTTATGTGAAATGGATTTAGTAAATCAGCAGCATCAGGCAAACCAAAAATAACAAGTGAAAACAAAACGTATAACCAAATCCAATAGAATACGGTATTATTTATCATTGTATCAAGCCATTGGAATAATATCATACCTGGAATTATCCAAATTGTGATTACAAGAACATTCATAATTGGAGCCCAGAAAAAAATAATCCCTTGACGCAAGTTCTTTAATCTCCCAGCAAGTTTTATTCCAACTCGGCTCCAACCATAACCAAAACTAACTACAGTTTCAGTTGGAAGATTTAATCTCTTAGCAGCAATTACATGCCAAACATTATGCATCAGTGATCCAGGAATTAGAACGAATTCAAGAATTCTAATAATCCCCTTGACAAATGGGAAAATTTCAGCTAAGAATATTATTATCAAGTTCATAACAAGCCAAAAGAAAAAACAGAAGAGAAATATAGAGCTGAAAGACATGCCAGTTAATTTTAGGATATTTTTTAACCAATCTAAATAATTTTCTAAAATCATAGCATTAGTACTGCTAACAAGATCTATTCCTATATTTACCATAATAATCATCATTTATCCAATAATTTGGAATGTTTATTCTTCTGTTAGAGTTAGCAAATTAACTCAATTGTATCCTCAGAATTTTTCTTTTAAAAGAGCTAAATGATGGTAATTATAGTTTTATATTAAAAAATCAGCAAGTGTTTAGTAAACTGGATAGTTGAAAGTATGTCTGTAAACAAAGGAAACAGGAATCAAGGAAATAAAATCCTCTCTGAAAGGAAGATAGCAGATATACTTACAGTTCATCTCGAGAGATTAGGGTATATCGTTGTGAAAGAATTAGTTCTAAATAATTCATTATTTGATATTAAAGCTTTAACAAATAGGGATATCTCCAAAGTAAGGATTGATGTAGCAGCTTACAAAGATGGAAAAATTACTTTTATTGAGGTAGAGAACGGTCTTTGGGTGACTCACCCACTACTATACAGAGATTTTGCTCACAGAGTTTTTTTGGCCTGTCCCTATTGTGATGATAATCCGACCGATTCCGAACAAATTTCTATGGCGAAAGTATATGGAATTGGAATTATCAGAATTACAAATCAAGGATCAATCATACCCGTTCTAAGTCCAATTGATTATGACATCCCCCCAATAATAGCGAACCCAATCATTAGTTTACTCAAAAGTAAGATAGAAGATGAAATGTGAATTACTTATTGGTCCTTCACGTATTGTTTTAAATCCAGCACTAAACCACTAGACATTAGTTTTGGTTTTGCTAATAATTTCTCCAATTTCCTTATTAGATTTTCAGAAATAACTCCTCCCTTTTCTAAATCCCCATAAAGCTGTTTTAGAATTGTAACGATTTCAGATATAATGTATCCATCTTCTGTTTTCCCACTGAACCGAGATGTTAAAACATGCCAGATGAAATCCTCATCCTCAAGAGAAGGAACACCAAGTTTTTTAGCGATTTCAAGCAAGAGTTTTTTCTTTATTTGATCGAGACTTTTTTTTTGTTTTTTTTGATTTTTAATTTTTGTTTCTTTGTCTGCAGGTTTAAAGGGATCGTAGGTTTCATTTGTTTGTTTTTCTTTCTCAGTTTCAAGAAGATCTTCATCGAAAATATTACCCTTCTTAGGTGAGAAGAGTGACCCTTTTGAATCCAAATGCTGTAATCCAGCAGATTTTAAATCATCAGCTGCTGCTAAAAATAAACTATCGTTTTCATCATCTTTGTGTGAAACCTCTACTTGTTCTTCCCATGGATCAATTTGCTCTGCGACTTCTTGCTCTTTTTTCAAATCAAAACTAAATTCAAATTCGTCTTCGGTGATTTCACTTTTAGTTTTATCAACCGATTTTTCTCCTTTATTCCGTTTTCTAGCTTTATCTGATGGCTTTTTCTCAATTTGAGAAGTTTCCTGCAGTAAACGATGTTTTATTGATTTCAAGGCATTTGCAACGAGTTGAGAAAATTCTTGATGAGTTCGTTTTGCTTTGCTAACATTTCCTACTTCTTTTAATGAGGTCAGGTAGGACCATTGATCGAGAAGCTTTGCGGCGATTTTGCCATTTATGAAGCGATCTTCTTCTGGGAGAGCACCAAGCAATCGAATGGCTACTTCTAACATGAGATCCATAGCAACAATGCTTTCTCCCGCATCAAACATTTTATCGATTTTCTCTAATTTCGCAAAAATGTCATTTTGAAAATTCTTTTCAACGACTAAAGATTTTATAGATATTAGTGGGATTTTCTTCTTTAGATTTAGATAGCTCTTATAGTATTCTTCCCCTCTTTCAGTTAGCATTAGTAAGTTAATAGCTTCCTCTGAATCATCCGGTGAGTTCACAATGATTTTTATGAATGATTCATCTCTTGCGATTTCTTTTGCTCGTAGAACATCTGTCTCTGTACTATCAGGAAGCAGTTTTTCAATGCCTTCCTCTGGCAAGATTTTTCGGGGTTTTTCTTTAAGAATTCTAATTAAATCAAATATTGTTTTCCGCACTTCGGGCGAGATTCCTTCATTTCGAAGGTAGTCTTTGGATTGGATTATTCTTACATTACTTTCTCTTATTAGATCATCCACTTCTAATTTCATTTTCGTTTCTGGTTCAAAATCAACCTTGATGTAGTTCGAACTGGAAAATTCAGGGACTAGTGTAAGATATTCCCTGACAGAAAGTTTGTTGATATTTTGTATGTCTTTTTTGGGAATGTTATATTCATTTGTTAGAAGATGCTTATCAGCCATCACTTGAAGCCTATTGATAAATTTGGCTTGAGTGTTTTTGAAGAGTTCTTGAATTTTGGAAGGTGATCGAGCTCCTATTACTATATGGAAATCTTCTGATAATCCAAGTATTAGATCTGAGAGATTATTATCTTGCCAACTCCTCGTGTTTTGCCCAATGATTTCATCCAGATTTTCAAGAACAATTATTTTTGGTTCATCGTTTATTATAGCTCTAAGTTTTAATAAAGTGAATAAATAAGCAATTTTTGTTAATTGATCATCATTTTTAGCAAACTGAATAACAGAACCCTTTGTATCCAATAAAGATTCAAAGGAGAAGGAACGTCCAATACGAGTGAAGAGGGAAATTTCCTCATAGGTTCCCAAAGGATACAAAACATTCGCAATCGTTACTGATTCATTTCGACTCATTTTTGTTACTTCAGAAGTCAATTCTTGATTGGCAAAATCCTTGAATTGAAAAACTGATCTGGTTTGATTACTTGGATCCCTATATGCTCCTAGCAGGTATGTTTCTATCGTTTTTGAGAGATCAGTTCTTATTCCCGAAACAGCTGCTATTATTTTCGCAAACCAATAAGCATAAACTTGTTCTCTTATCTTCTCTCCTTCTGTGCATATAATATTCAACAGATAATTTGTCCCTAACAAGTACCCCCGAACCCTTGGATTAGCCATAGCTAATTGTCCGTAATTCTCCTTTGGATCAAAAACAAGGTATTTAGCATTTGCATTTCTGAGAATATTTAGAATTAAACTTCTTCTTGCTTCTGGTTCGCCAACAACAATAACAGGGAATCGTTCATTGTGTAGAGGTAGAAAGTTGTTCTTAGTTGATAACACATGGGTTATTGCTTGAGGATCTGTTTTAGAACTGAATAATGGTTGTTGCTCACTTATTTCCTTTCTCATGTTTTTAACTACAGGTATTAACATAGAGTATTCTTGTTGTTTTGTCGTTGTTCCTAAGCCTTTTTCTTCTAAAAGTTTCTTAAGAATGGGTTCTGGCACTTCTCTAATCTGATGAAAGTCAACTAAGATTTCTTCTCCTTTCAGATAGAGGGGTTTACCAATTGATCGTAATGTTTGATGTATATCATCTTGGATGAAATCATCGAAATGAAGTAATGACTCCTGGACGATCAATGGGTTTTCATCCTTTGAAAGGCTTTGTGGATAATAGAATTTATCACAATAATGTGCTATGAGAAGAATCAAAGGTGGAAAGTATTTTCTTCTTCTTGGCAGTTTTTTCCCGGGATATTTTTCCTTAAGTTTTTCTTCATACTTTTTCTCAGCAGGATTTTTAACAAAATATCTAATGACAGAAAGGCTTCCTCTTTTCTGATTTGCGATAACTTTCAGAGG
>DAOVPS010000202.1:0-5125 GCA_030629105.1 Candidatus Heimdallarchaeota archaeon | reverse complement strand
TTTACATGCCAAAGAAAATTATATAAGTGCATTATACATATGTAAAACACATTTCTCTCAAGCGGCACAATCCTCAGCAACATTTCATTAATTTTTTCAGTTAATTTGATAAATACAATTAACAAATTTATTTTATCGGGAAATACAAATGAAAATAACAAATGAAGATGAGAGTAGGAATACTGGGGAATCAACTAACATCAGAAGTAATACGCTTTATCGAGGACAATTAGCATATCTTCGAGATATTCTTATGGCAGAGCATCCAAACTTGGATGAAGAAATAGTGTCTGAACGACTTGATGTGTCAACTAATATTGCTAAGCTTCTCATAGATGAATGCCAAAAAAGTTGCGAAGATACCAAGGGTTAAAACTTTGTTTAGGTGATTGCATGCAATCACCTACCAATCACTTTTTCAAGAAATTATTCTTCTAATTCTTTGAGAATTTTCTGTACTTCGTCGGTTTTATCTTCCAAAACCCATTCATCAGGAATGAAAATATTAGCTGAAGAAGTAACTCGTATTGCTTCTTTCATATCTAAATCTAAAGTTTGAAGATCTATTTCCCCGGTTAATTGTGACGGTCTGAAAATGCCACAATCAGGACAATACCAACCAGAATTTACATCCTCAGGACGAGGTTTTTCATCATCTGTTAATTTTGCTACTACAAAATTCATTTTGCGCTCACATTCAGGACAGGATGGTTGTTCGACCATAATTATTAATTCCTTTTGTATATTCATTTTCTACTAAGATTGTTTCTTTGATCTTACTTTAATCAAGAACTGTTTTACACATTCCTATATACCCTTTTGCTTCTGCCATGGATTTTTCTAATAAACTTTTCAATTCTTCATCTCTTGATTCTACAGCATCTTTTAATCCATTTTGAAATGCTTCATTCGCTTGATTGAATAAAACCAAAGCTTCATCGAATTTTTCTGCATCCAAGTTAAAGATACCTGCTGCTTGGTAGGAGTATCCTTGATAGTAATTCATTTGAGCCCCCCATCGTTTCACGACATTTTTATCCTCATCCCCTTTTGGATAATTATCGATTGCTTCTTTCATTGCTTTTGAAGCTAGCTCAAATTGTCGCACTGCACTTTTTGCATCATTTTTGTTCTTGATAAACTCGTTTGCATTTGCTTCATACATACTTGCTTTTAGCATATGAGAATAAGCATGTAAGATTAGAGCTTCTCTTTCCTCTGTAGCTAATTTGCTTGCTCTTAAATAAAACTTAGACGCTAGCTTACACTTTACACTACTTTCTGTGAATTTTCCTTCCCCTGCTAATTTAAAGGCTCTCCCCCATTCTTTTGCTGCTATATCATTGATTAGTTTGTTTAAAGTCGATTTGAGAGTCTTATTTTGTTCCTCAACCCAGATACTATAAGATGGGTTATAGTATGCAGCGGTTACAAAAGCCCGATAAGCGTTGAGGTGTTTTCTTTTTGCTAAACGAAAGTCTTTCACAGTATGAGCTTTTTGTCCTTCCAATCGATAAACTAATCCTTGTACAAAATTTGCTCGAGCATTGGCATTGTAAATTAAAAGTGGTTTCTTTGCTTTTCCAACAATCTCTAACTCGAGAGTATATGAATTAACAGCTTCTATTAGATTAATGATTTGATCTTCAATTCGTGAGCCTTTTTTCAAAGCCTGGCATTCTGATACTCTACCTTTTGAAAACATATCTAATCGTTCTGCTTCATTTTGAAATTCGATGGCAAAACCATCGCTCATTCTTTGGAATCTACTAATCGATTTTCCACCTTCCCCATATTCATTCGCAGCAGTCAGATAATCTCCCGCCCGATATTTTCTCTCTGCAGCAATAATGGAATGTAATCCTCGATATAGATAAAGGTAGACTTTTGCGATAGAATCTCCCTCATCATCTTTAACTATAAGCAATTTGATTTGATTATCTAGTTTTGTCAATGTTTCTTGTAGATTACTTCTGAATTCATCGAATGTGAATAAAGCATATTCTGTGGCAGTTGTCGTTGGAATCAAATCTGGTATCACCTTGAGCAATATTTAATATTTATTCTCGTAACTTAAGAAATCTTCGTTTGTGACTAAGTCAGAATTAAGTAAATAAAGAAGAAATGAAAATTAGTATTTTTGTTTAATTTATCTGATTTTCAAATCAGTTAGTTCATTATTGATTTTCTTGAGTTGTAATTATCCGACTATTTCCGGTTAAGAAGACTGTGTGTTCGGATTGGGAAACCAGTGAATCTTTCACATCACTTAGAACAGGATATCGTTTTATCTGAGCTTTATCAGCTAAATATCTCAAAGCTATTTTTGCTGTCGGTGTTGACAGTTCCTTAGCAATCCACCTCGTTGTGAAGGGGAAATTACTATAATTACTTAAAATAACTTTGCGAGCTCTTTTTGCAGAGTCCAATCTTAATGGAATTGGGATAGGATTCAATTGGAAGATATAGCATTTCGTTTCTGTTCTAAGTAGTCTTCCAGTTCCTGATGTAGCGAAAGTTTCTAATGCATACGCTTGATTTTCTTCTAGTTTGATTCCTTTTGTCCCTTTCACGTTAGGAATCATAATTGGTCCATGTAATAAATTCTGATCTAATTGATGACCACCAAGTTCTCTTATTGGTCGGAAATCATATGATCTAATTATATCCTCGATTTCTGCCCCAATTCTATCAGTAGTAATTCCAGGACGAATCAAATCAATAGCTGCTTTTGTAGCTTCTTCTGAAGCCTTTATCAAGTCTTTATGACCTGTTCCGAATGATACTGTAAAAGCAGTATCAGCTATATAACCATCAATATGAACTCCACAATCTACCTTTACGATGTCACCCTTTCGTATTACAAGGTCATCATCAGGTTGCGCAGAATAATGTGCAGCCACGTTATTAATGGATATATTCAATGGAAACGCCCAAAGTCCGCCTAATGCTTTGATCTTTGCTTCTCCGGCTTCACAAATCTCTAAAACAGAAGCACCCACTTTTACTTTACTTCGTAAAAGTTTCTTGACTGCAATTGCGATTTCGCCAGCTTTCAAGTAGAATTCAAGTGGACCTTCTACTTCTGGTGTTTTCTTTACAACTTTCTTCACTACTTTCTTTGTTGTGGTTGGTTTTTTCGTTGTTGTGGTTTTCTTCTTAACGGTAGTTAGTTTCTTTTTTGTTGCAGGTTTCTTAGTGGTAATGGTCTTCTTTGCTGTTGGTTTCTTCGCAGTAGTGGATTTTTTTGTTGTAGATTTCTTAGTGGTGGTTTTAGTAGTTTTCTTTGTTCCAGTTGGTTTTTTTGCAGTAGTTTTTTTAGCAGTTGTTTTAGTTGTACTTGTTTTCTTTTGAGCAGGTTTCTTTTTTGTGCTGCTTGTTTTTGTCTGCTTTTTTTGTTTTGACATCTATAAAGCTCCTATATACTAAACAAAATTAGTATTATCCTTTTATTAATGCTTCTCGTTAGTAAAAATAAGCATAAAAAAGTTTCATATAGTTTTTGAAAAAACAATCCGCTAATTATGATTTCTTTCAATTGGAGATTTAATATTAAAACATAATATTCTCAAAATTCACAGTCCTTATCAAGAATTAAAAAAAAAGAAAGAGTTAGGAACAGAGTTCCTACTTTAGAATCATTTGCGTTTTTTCTTGAAGATTATGAAAGCTGCGGCAGCTAAACCAAACAATCCAGCAAGTATTCCAAATCCTGGAGTTACTAAAGTAACACCATGAATGAACCAGTAGTGTACTGATGTAGCTTTGTTGTTGCTTGGATCCCAAACTTCTACGAAGTAGGTAATATTGTGTGTTAAGCCGTCTGTTATTTCTACTAAAGTAATGTTCGCTGAGAACGTACTACCACCTGGTGAGAATTGTTCCATTGGGGTCATTAGTGCAACACCATCATCTACCCAACTAAATAGATAGACAACAAGCGCGTCTTTGTCTGTGTATCCACCAAGATCAGCACTGTAATATTGATAATTATCACTTGCACCAACTATAACGGGTACTTCTGTTTGATCTCCTGGTACACCTTCTGGATATTGTAGATTCACATCCACTAATCCTAAAATTGAGGGTGCTGCAACATCAGAAATGTTGGCCCATTGATATGTAGTAATATAACTCACTACATCATACTTTGGAGTCCAGGTAATGTTTACAGTATTTTCGCCTAGTGGCATATCATCTTCATCATAGTAGAACAAGTAGCTCCAATCACCAGTGAAATCGCTGATATCATTTGCAATTGTGGCAACATAACTTGCACCATAGGTGTCGGCCCAACCAGAAAGTTGGACTTCAAAATTGTTTTCCTCAACTACATAATCGTCGTAAACGGCACCCTGTAATAGCAATGGTTCGTGAACTGGGTTATCAATAATATCCCATTCAAATTCTGCTGCAACATTTGTTTCACCAGGAGGTTCCATATTGTATTTTCTTGTACTAACGCTGAAGTCAATACAGTCTTGTTTGTTTTCAGAACCTACCCAGAATTTCATTAAACCAAGTTCAGTAGTATTTGTGAGATCAAATAAGATGTCATCAACTTGTGAGCCTGTATCGAAATCCCTTATGAATTCGACAACATACTTGTTGTCACCAGTGTCGTTCCAGGTATAACCTATAGAAACATCTGCTTGACTTTGATCGGGAGTGGCACTTTCGAACCAACCAATGAAAGATGTTCCATTCACTAATCCATCATGATCTGTAATTAGATTCGTGTTGTTAAATCTATCTGGTTGTTCCCAACCTGCAATAGTAGTAGTGTCGAAATTCTCATCGTATGGTAGAACACCAGCATCTGGCATCCAGGAACCATTAACTTCGTATGCAAAAGCGTCATCGCCTCTTATTGATTCCATCCAAATCCAAATGTCAGAATAACCAGATGAATTTGTGAATCCAACTGCTAACATATCATCAGCACCAGCGAATTGATCGTAGGTACCATGAGTAGCATTATCTAGTGTAGCACTACCAGTCTTGTTCCATTCACTGAGTATTCCATCTCTTGATGAATCTACCCAGGCTAAACCAACATATACCTGATCTGAATCATAACCGATGTAGACATCTATACCGTTGAAAACATCATGTAATGTTGATC
>DAOVPS010000118.1:0-10207 GCA_030629105.1 Candidatus Heimdallarchaeota archaeon | reverse complement strand
TTCTTCGCATAAGTTTTCCACTTTCAAAGTTCTAGTATTAAACATTATTTTTACCTAATATAAATATCGTAACCAATCAATTGAAAAAATACTTAAACGTGAGTTCGAATCTCACCTTGTGCTCCACTTATTTCTATGAATAACTAATGGATGAATGACGTTTGACTGAAACCCAAGATCTCCTTGATTTGGCTCAAAAAGTTCTAGATGAGCTTACCACTCAAGATTTATCTCTTGCTATCGCTGAAAGCTGCACAGGTGGTTTAGCAACCTCTATTTTAACCGATCTCGATGGTTCTTCCGATGTTCTTTTGTATAGTATTGTTGCCTATACCTCTGAGGCTAAGGAAGAATTTCTAGGTATTCCTCAATATGTTTTCCGTGATTTTGGAACTATTTCTCTTGCATGTGCTAAAGTTATGGCTGAGGGTGCCTTGCTATATGGTGCTGACATCGGTTTAGCCACAACTGGTGTTATCGGAGAATCTGTTGAGGACAAGTTGAAGGGAACTGCTTTTGTAGCAATTGCTGTTGCTGGTCAGAAAACTTTTGCTCGAGAATTAGTTCTTGATCCTAAGAAATCCCGCCATGAATTGAAAGTAGATATTGTTAAGAGCTTATTTGAATCATTAATCACTGCACTTGACTCTGTTTACTAAGAAACAAATTTCGCCCATTTGGTATACAAAGAAATGTGAGAGGATGTCTTACTGTAATAGCACTTCGACTTTGATGTGCACACCGTCTTTCATTGGGATGTTAGGATTCTCTGCTAATTTTTCTCTTAAATTTACTGGTGCTATTGCTTCTAGGATATCTTTGTTGTGGTGTGTTCTACTTGGTATGATTATTGCCCCAACGGTTCCATCTATGAATCTTGCTTTGTAACACATGACATCTCCGAAGTATCGTCCTTTCTTCTCGAATCCATGTATAATGTATGGTTCAGATTGTCTTATTTGTGCGATCTTTTTCAAGTCATCGATATTTAGTATTCGCAGATTTAGTGTTCCTGGGAATGGAACAAATCCTAGGACCTCTTCAAATTGTGAAGAATATTCTTCTTGAGATATGTACCAAGCACCTTCTCCTAAACCGCTTTCTAGTTCTCCATAAATGGTTGCTGAACGTGTTTGTGTGTACAATGCTTTTGTTATCATAATGCTAAGATTTTCTAACAGTTCACGACCAAGTTTGGTTATTTGAACCGCTTGCCCTCTGGATGTCCTGGTCCTTTCTATTAGATGATTTTTCTCAAGTTCCACAAGATACCTTGCTGCTGTTTGCTGTGACACCCCTAAGTATCTTCCTAACTCACTACTTGTTATATCAATAGGATTGTTAATTGCTCCATAAATTCCTAGTTTCAATACTACTGCTAATTGCTTACTATCAAAATCCACATCGCTCCCAAATAGGAAGCTTTTGTGTTCGTTCTTTGCTTTTGTCATACTTTTCCATTCCTATATCATACAAACGTTATGAGTTGTTAGGTTAGAGGTCGTTCACTTATTTTTCCAAGAATTTTTTTTCTTAAAGAAATATTTATTCTTACTCATATTTCAAACTTGCTACGTATTTCTGAGAATCAGTTTTTAATAAATATTATCGTATGAAACGAATGAAAAAAAATGAGAAAAGGGATCTATATTTTGTATAGATCCTTCTTTGTTAATGTATTCTTTATTTTAGTTCTCTGGAAATAGACATAGCTTGTCTTCCTAAGGTTTCGCCGATTACTACATTCTTGAATCCATCAGATGTTGACAGGACTCCTACCCAATCTTTTTCTGTTTCATCTTTGAATGCGATGAGCATTTCTTCGCCACCGTCTCTGTCGAAAGCAATGTATTCTGAGTAACCAACCATATCTTGCATGCCTATCTTTCTTATCTTTGTTCGTTCCAAAGCATCTGAAGCTTTTATGTCGTCTATGATGTTCTTGTTAGCGATTTCATCTATCTTTGATACGATAGTCATCTTAGCTTGTGCCTTTACTTTACCCAAAGTTTTTGTTGGAATGTCTGCTGGATCTGGGATTACCATTGTTACATTTGATTTTATTCTCTCGGTTAACATATCATCTAACCGAGCGAAAACTGCGTCCTTACTGTAGAGAATTGCTGTCTCGATTTTTGGTCTTGGGTAGATTACAACACCGTTTAGAAGACTTTCATGTTGACTCTTGAAATTCTGTAACAATTTGGAAATCTTCAAAGCATCTTTTGCGAATCGTTTGTAGTAATCATCAAATCCGCCTTTTACTGCTTCAATTTCCTTTCTAACGGATGTTTCCACGACACTGGTGATTTCTCCAATAGCGCCAATAGCTGTTTCCTCATTATTTCTGATTCCTGTGTTTGCTTGACTTGCTGTTTCAGTTAGAGTTGTTGTCGATGTAGTACCCATTGTTTCAACACTACTATTAGAATCAGAAGCGATTTTTTGCTTAGCTCTCTTGGCACTGCTCATAAGTGCACCTTTGGTTTCAGCTAATTGCTCTTTCGCACCTGTCACTTG
Organism: Candidatus Heimdallarchaeota archaeon; assembly: GCA_030629105.1. GTDB lineage: Archaea > Asgardarchaeota > Heimdallarchaeia > JABLTI01 > JABLTI01 > JABLTI01. The sequence goes on along the minus strand of DAOVPS010000118.1, from coordinate 7,687 downwards.
CGTATCTGTAGAAGTCTTAATTTCCTCAGTTTGTTGGGCTGCAATATTAGTAGCCTCGTTTGAATTTCCTGTTGTTAGTGTATCAAGTTTGCCAATAATGGTTGTCTTTGCAGTTTCATATTCATCCTTGGTTTCTGTTACAGCTCCATCAATTGTTGTATGCATTGATGTTATTGTTTCATCAACTTTTGAGTTCACATCACCGCTATAGTTAGCTTTTAACAAAATTATGCTAGAGTTTAGGCTCTCAGTAGATGAGCTTATGACTCCCAAAGCTTTTGTATTTTGCTCGTCAACTTTGGAAAGCATGGAAGTTGTTCCGTCTTCTACAGCCTTATTATCTAAATCAACATTAGCTGCAATTTCTTCATTGTGTTTATTAACTAAATCACTGACAGAAGCAGTTGCTTCCTCGCATAATAAACCAATATCAGTTGCAGTAGTTTCAGTGAGATTATCTATTTGACTCTTAAACTTTTTAGCAATCTTTGAAAGTTTACTGCTGAATTTGCCTTTGAACTCTTCGAGGTCCTGAGCAAAATCGCTTTTGACTTTCTCAAAGCTATCATCTAAGCCGGTTTTGAATTGAAGATTCATATCAATTCTGTTCTTTTTAGCTTCTTCTGTGGTTGATCTGATACTTGCTCCTTGAGCATTAGTGGCACTGGTTAATGTTATACTTAAACTGTTAACATTCCCTTCTGATTCAGCTGTAAAGTTATCAAGACCAGTAAGAATATGGTCTCGTGTTCCAACCAATTTTTCTTTAGAATCACTTTTTAGAGTTCCAGCCAATGCATCAGCTTTTGAAACTATGCTGCTATGAGTAGACTCCAATGAACTTGAACCATCAGCTAGGAATGCATCATTCTTCGCTGTTATACCATCTTTCATATCAGTAAGTGTGGTTTCTGCTTCCTCTTTTAGATTAGTAGCAAAAGTATCTAAGTTCTCATTTGTAATAGTCTCATAAGTATTAGCAGTTTCTGTTTGCTTCCTTAAGAAGCTATTAGCAGCGCTAGTGATACTCTTCTTTGTTGAATCCACAGTAGATGTGATGGTTGCTGTTGATTCTTCTAGTTTTGTATCAATAGCTTGTCTGTTTTCCTCACTGTTCTGAGAAATTTTATCGGAGCTTCTTTTCTTTTCACTTCGAACGTGTGCTTCAGTGTCCATCATCACTTGATCAAAATGCGCAATCATCTCAGCTACATAGCTTTTGAGTTCAGTAACGAGTTGATTTATTTTCTTGGAATCCTTGCCTGCTTCTGCTGCGATCTCTCTAAATGGGTATAATCCTACTACTTTATCGACTAACCCATCAATATTGTAAGCATAATTTCTTTCAATTAATGCTGCAGTAGTTGTTTTGATTTTAGAGATGGGTTTTATCTTAGTATACTTAGATATTTCTCCAGCAGTTAAAGGTCCAAGAGCAAGTAATGAAACATACACTTTCTGCTCTTCTTCACTTAAACCAATCCTTTCCAGGAACGGTAATTTAGGAATTTCTGTAGACATAATATTTTCCCCTCATAATTCAATATTGTACAATATGACTTTTAATTTCACATAATATCGACATAGTAATTCGATACTTTTCGGACTGCTAATAGCACTCCGAAGTTTGTAAGTAAAACAAAAATACCTTATGCTTTTTAATTTAATTATAGAGTCATGATTGAGGAAATTTCCTAAATTCAAAATCAATTATTTCATTTTGTGCTATAGGAAAAGAAAAAATGGCGAAAAAGGTCTTATAGAGTTCCTTCTTCTATTGCTTTGATGCTTAAGAAGGATTCTAGAATACCTTCGTAAATTTTACCATCTATGATTGTTAATGGACGCTTTGCTTGAGTAGCTATTGTATCTTCGTGTGTAACGACTATTAAGGTCACATTTTCTTCTTCGTTGATTTTAATTAAATAATCCATAATCTCTCGAGAAGTATTACTATCTAATTGTCCTGTTGGTTCATCAAGAAGAATAACCTCTGGTTTATTTGCAAGTGCGCGAGCAATGGCAACTCTTTGTCTTTGCCCACCACTAAGCTCCATTGGAAAGTGATTACCTCTATCAGGCATACTAATTATCTCAAGAAGTTCTTGAACTCGATCTTCACGTTCTCTAGCAGGAGTACCATTAATAATCATTGGAAGAGCAATATTTTCAGATGCTGTCAGAATTTCTAGCAAATTAAAAGCTTGGAAAACAAAACCAACTTTAGTTCTTCGCAATTCTCTAACCTCTGTTCCAGTCATCTCAGAGATTTTTTTACCATTAAAGTAAATCTCTCCTGAAGTTGGAGTATCAATGGATCCGATTAAGTTTAGAAAAGTTGTTTTTCCGCTACCCGAAGGTCCAACAATAGTTGCATAATCTCCTCTCTTAATAGCAAAATCAATACCGTTAATAGCTTTTATGGTAGTTTCACCAAAGGGATATTCCTTTGTTAAACCGGTAGTTACGATTACATGATCTTCTTCTGACAGATTACTCACTTCCAGTTAACTTACCCAAAGTTTCAAGCTGTAAAAAGCATTTCGAATAATCTTAATTTAATGAGTGAATAAGCAAAGAACAGCTTAATTATTAGGGTTCTAGAGGGATTACTGCAGCCATGATAAGATAAACAATTGCTATTGTTGTACCTGAAACAAAAAATCCGATAACCCAAAGGATTCTCATTAAATCAACATCCATATCGAAATATTTAGCTAACCCAGCAGCTAAACCAGTTAGCATCTTGTTCGTACGGGATCTATAGAGTTTTTTCTCGGTATTTTGAGAGGATTCTTTTTTCTCATCAACTTTCTTCTTTTTTTCTGCTTTGAGGCTTTCACCACAACTCACACAAAATTCTGCGTCTTCTTTATTTGCTACTCCACATCTAGTACAATATTCTGGCATAAAACAAAAACACCTCTAATTTGACAAATTTCTATTGGTTAATATGCTTTTAAAACATTATCAAATCCATTTTTATAATTAAACAGATAATGATACATCTTTTCACCGGATTTTCTTTGTTACACTAGGTACTGCAATACCATTAATAAGAAGGAAAAGAAACAAAAAACGACCAAAAATTTTAAAACAAACACGGGAAACCCTAAAATGCAGATTAAGCTCTGGAAATAGTAATCCATACAAAACAATTATAAACATAGAATTCTGCAAAAAAGAAACATAAACAAATCAAAGGAAAATGAAAATTTAGGTGTAAAAAAAATGGCCGATGATAAACCCCATCTAAACTTAGTCGTAATAGGTCACGTTGATCATGGTAAGAGTACCATGACTGGTCACATGCTTTTCAAAGCAGGTGCCGTTGATAAACGTTTGATCGACAAGTACGCAGAGGAATCTGAGAAGATCGGCAAACCTTCGTGGAAGTATGCTTGGGTCTTACAAAAGCTCCAAGAAGAACGTGAAAGAGGTCTAACCATTGACGTTTCCTTCTTCAAATTTGAGACCAAGAATACTGTCTTTACAATTATAGATGCTCCTGGTCACAGGGATTTTGTAAAGAATATGATTACCGGTGCTTCTCAAGCTAATGCTGCAATTCTCGTTGTTTCTGCTGAAAAGAACGATCTTGAAGCAGGTCTTGCGACTGAGCGTGTTGAGAAAACAGCCAAAGGTGATCGTCGTATCCCTGGTGGTCAGACTGTCGAGCACTTAACACTAGCAATAACACTTGGTATTGACCAAATTGTCGTTGCAGTTAACAAAATGGATCTCGTAGGCTTCAAAGAAGCTTCTTACAACGCAGTTGTTGAACGAGTTCAAGCCCTTATTGCCGGTTTTGTTAAATCAAAACTAGTAACACCTGAGCGTGTTAAATCCATCAAATTCGTTCCAACCAGTGGTATGACTGGTGATGGTCTAACTGACGCAAGTGATAAAATGACTTGGTACAAAGGTCCATCTCTAATGGCTGCCCTTAATGATTTTAAGGCAACAGAAAAACCAACTGGCAAACCACTCAGAATGCCTATACAAGATGTATACGCAATCAAAGGTGTAGGTACTGTCCCAGTAGGTAAAATCGAAACTGGTATTTTGAAGCCTGGTGATGAAGTTATCTTCCCAATCTCCAAGAAAACAGCAAAGGTACAATCCATTGAAATGCATCATGAACAGCTACCAAAAGCTGAACCTGGTGACAATGTTGGATTCAACATCAAAGGAATTCCTAGAAACGAGATTTTGAAAGGTGACGTAGTTGGTCATCCAGGTGCTAATCAACCAAAACCAGTTGAATCTTTCGTAGCAACAACCTTCAGTTTGAAGAACCTATTCAAACCAGGTGCAAACCAACCTACAGGTATGGCGAAAGGCTATGCTCCAATCGTTCACCTTGGTCAAGCAGCACAAGCATGTCAAATTGAAAAATTCAAAATTCTCGCTAAATCTGCTCAACGAAAATCTCTCGTCAAAACTGGTGAATATGATCCAGACATTTACTTACTACAAGGCGATCTTGCTGAAATTACCTTCAAACCATTTGCTCCATTCATTTGCGAAAAATATTCTGAATTCCCATCCTTGGGACGTTTCGCAGCTCGTGATATGGGACAAACTGTTGCTGTAGGCGTTATTAAGGACGTAAAAGCTGCTAAACCAAAAGTTGAAAAACCAAAAGCTGATAAACCAAAAGCTGATAAACCAAAAGCTGCAAAACCAAAAGCTGCAAAACCAAAAGCTAAGAAATAGAATTTCTCAATTCTATTCCTTTTTTTCTCTTTTTCTTATTTCATTCTATTCTTGGGCATTTTTTGTGTTATGTGAATTGAAACCAATAAATATTATAAGGTACATATTCTTTCTTGTATAGTGAAAATATATCATATCATGCTTATATCGTTGTGAATTTATGCCAGAAAAGAGTGAGAGTGTTAATCCAAATGAGTCTAACACTCAAGAAAATATTGGTCATGAGCTCCTTACGGGTTTAACTCAGTTACTGATACTGCTTATTTTGAAGCATGGTCCACAACACGGTTATGAACTGGCAAGTCGACTAGAGCCAATATATGGCCGTCGTCTTTCTCCTGGAACCATCTATCCTTTACTTCAACGAATGGAGAATAAAGAGTATATTCAGAGCACCACAATGATAGTTTCCGGTCGCAAAAGGAAAACTTATGTCAACACTCGAATGGGTCGTATTGCAATGGATAATGCCCAAGAAACACTTCAAAGCATTATTGATATAAAGAGTCCAAAAATAGAAGCCGATGCACCAGGAATTGAACTTCTTAAAAGCTTAGCTCAATTCAGAATTCTCCTGATACTTGAGCATTCACCCCTTCATGGTTATGAGTTAGTTGAAAAATTGGATGATTATTTTGGGCAAAAAATCGCTTTGGGTACGATCTATCCTTCCCTCCATAGACTTGTTGAGAAAGAATATATTATTAGTAAATCTAAATGGGATGGTGACCGAGAACGTAAAGTCTATGAACTCACTTCTCAAGGCAAAACAGCTGTTAGATATGCTCACGTTGAGATTAGTCAAATTGCTGCAGATACCATCTTTGACTAAAACCTAAAAGTTGTTCTTTATTTATCGTTAGAAATCATCAAGTTTAACCAAATGAAAATGCTTTAATTCTTATTTAATTAGTTATATTCCTCAAGAACTGAAAAGAAACTAAAAAATTGATGGGAAAAAAATGCGAGATAATCAACATACCTGGTTCATTGTAAGTGGAATTACTGGGATTCTCTTTATTATATGGGGCAGTATAGCTACCGATGCTAGACCGTTAATTCCCGGAGATCATTGGTTAGTTGTTCCTGGTTGCATGTTACTTATCATTAGTATTTCCGGAATACTTGAAGGATTAATTACTGATATGCGTATTCTGAAATATTTCTCGAGTTTAACAGCAAAAGAGATTACTCTAACAGAAGCAGCAGATGAATTGAACATGGACGTTGACTCTTTTCGACAAAGAATTCTTGCATTAAAGATGAATGGAAAATTAGCTATTTCTTTTCTTCCAACTACTGGAGTTATTGTAAAATCTGATTTAACGAATGAACGAACTTGCTCATTCTGTGCTTATCCAAATGTAACAAAGGATTTCTGTCTAGTATGTGGAACAAAGAAATTGGTTGACAAAGCAAAATAAATTATAAACTACAAAATTCAAGATAAATGAAGAGATGATAAGGAATGGGTAAGAAATTCAAAGGAATTGGTTGCCCCTGTGTAACACCTTTTGATAAAGAGGAAGCACTTGATTTAGCCAAGCTTCGTGAACTCGTTGATTTCCTAATTAATAGTGAGATAAACGCAATAATTCCTGCTAGTAATTGCGGTGAATCCTACTCATTAACTGATACTGAATATCATCAGCTAATCGATACGGTAATTGACCAAGTCAATAATGACGTTCCAATTTATGTTGGGTTACCAACAGAATCCAATACTCACATACTCTCAATTGCTAAATACGCCACAGAAGCGGGAGTAGATGGTTTAGTTTTATATCCTCCAAGAATCCCAAGTTTAACTATACAAGAATTGGTTAAGCATTTTGAGTTTATTAGTTCTAAAGTTGACAGCAATTTACTTGTAGTAAACGATCCTAACCATTGTAAACACGATTTATCTGTGGAGTTGATAAGTAAGATTTCTAAATTCGATAACGTTGTGGGACTTGTAGAGCTTAGTAGTGATTTCAGGAAGATATCACAGATAAGTGCACAAGTTAGCGATGGATTTTTGGTTTATACAGGTCGAGGTTTGCTAGTTCCCCAAGCAATAAAAGAAAGTGGAGTCGAAGGTGCTATTGTTCCTAGTGCTAATGTTGTTCCAAATCTTTTGTGCGAATTGTATGAAGCTTACAATGCAGAAGTAAAAGATCGTTTTGAGGAAATACAAACAATGCTAATTCCTTTAGAAATTGGTTTAAAACTTGGATCATTTCCGACTGCAATAAAAGCAAGCTTGAACATGCTTGGTGTTAGTGTTGGCAATCCAAGAAGTCCAATATCCACTTTGTCTGAAGGAGATTTCGAGAAATTACGTAATATTTTGATTGGTGTTGGTTGTATACGTCCTTCAATATCTGAGGAGGAAACTGAAAGCACTAAAAGTGAAAAAGAAAGCAAGAAAACCAGTGCGAAAAAGAAATCAACTTGATTATTTGTCATAAAAGAAATGAGTGTACAAAAATGACTTTTCTCGATGTCTATGAAATTATTGTTCCGATTTTAACAATAGCTGCTTTACTTTACGCAGGTATTGAAGATCTTTTGTTTCGAGAAGTGCGCAGAGAAATAGTATGGATATTAATGATAGGTATTGGTGTTATTCTTGATATTCTCTATATTGTCTTTTTCGTAGGTGATTATTCTTTTTATGAACCACTAGCAGAAGTATTACTCACCATCGTTATAGGATTCATATTTGGTTTTGTTTTATTCTATTTCGGAGTGTGGGGCGGAGCTGATACAAAAGCACTTTGGGCTCTCGCAGTACTCACTCCAGTGCATCCTTTTGGTGGAAATATCTTAGGGGTAGATATTGGGCAAGAGATTCTAATAATAAACTCCTCAGTATTTTCAATTCTCATTAATTCAGGACTAATAGCTCTGTTTTATCCTCTTTTCTTGATGATTGTTAATACTGTAACAGCTGCTAAAGGTTCATTATTCAATGAGGTAAGGG
>DAOVPS010000124.1:0-9858 GCA_030629105.1 Candidatus Heimdallarchaeota archaeon | reverse complement strand
TATAATCGGTTTTACCAATTAATGTAAAGGCTCCACCTCGAGTCACAAGAACTGCCACTACACCAGCAATTATTGCTAATGCAATTACAATTACAATGATTAGTCCTGCGATTCCATTTCTATCATTTTTCAGTTTTCGCAATTGTTTCTTCAATATTATTCGCCTTAAAATTAATTTGATATAAATGGACAATAGCAAATGTGAATAATAAACAGTTCTTATTAATTTGTAAGGAAAAAAAGCAATAAAGTATATTATTTTACTAAGTAGAATTCTTTTTAATAGGATGAAAATAACAAATGTTCATTATGAAGGATTTTACCCGTAAATTGTTGGATAAATTAGACCTTGGACCAGGAGGTTTTGCGGATATCCGTTTTCAAAATTCTGAAACATTGTTTATGCATATTCAGAATGGCGTAACTCAAGAAACCACTTCCACCCGTTTAGGGGGGGCATCTGCTCGAGCTTTGGTCAAAGGAGCGTGGGGATTTAGTTCAACAGCTGAAGTTACTAAAGAGTCTCTTCAAGACATTCTGAAATCTGCTGTTTCGATGGCAAAAGTTGCTTCTGCTAAAATTAAAGAACCTCGGAAAGTTGATTCAAGTTTTGCAACTCAAGGAACAGCGAAATTAAAATTGGATGTTGATCCAAAGGATATCTCCATTGAAGATAAGATAAAAATTGCTCAAGATTATGAAAAAAGCATTAGAGTAGTTGATAAGCGAATCGCTACTGCAACAAGTCGTTATGGCGAGACTGTTAGTTCTGAGACTATTCTTAATACAAATGGAACTGATGTTACAACAGAAAGCGGTGTTTTTCGTTTAATGGGAGGAGCAGTTAGTCGAGAAGGCGAACTTCAACAAAGGGTTTCTGATGATGTTGCTTCTTCAAAAGGAATAAAATCCATTTTGGAATACAATGTCATTGAAGAAGGAACAAAAGTTGGAGAGAAAGCTATTGAACTTCTTTCAGCTGAAAAACCACTGAGTGGAAAAATGAATTTAATCATGGATCCAAGTCTAGTTGGAGTATTTATTCACGAAGCTTTTGGCCACGCCTGCGAAGCTGATGGAATTATTACTAAAAGATCTATTTTGCATGATAAGATGAACAAAAAAGTGGGGATCGAAGATATTTCTGTAGTTGATGATCCAACCCTTCCAGGATTGCGTGGTAGTTTTGCTTATGATTCCGAAGGAACAAAAGCTCGTCCTCGTAAGCTTGTCACAGATGGTGTATTAACTGAATTTTTCCATACTCTTGAGACAGCAAGTATTCTTGGTCATGAACCAAATGGTTCTGGTAGAGCTATGGATTTCAAAAGCCCTCCTTTAGCTAGAATGGGCAACACCTATGTAGAATCTGGTGATAAATCTATGGATGAACTTTTTGAAATAATAGGTGATGGAATGTTCTTAGAATTTTCCTATGGTGGTTATGTCAATCCTGCCAAAGGTCAATTCATGTTCTCTGCTCAGAATGGTTATATCATTGAAGGTGGCAAGAAAGGTCCACTCACTCAGAATGTTTCCATGTCAGGGTTGATAATGGAAGTGCTAACAAATACTATTGGCGTTGGTAAAGATCAAGCACCAGCTTTCAATGGTTCTTGCGGTAAATTTGGTCAATGGATTCCAGTTACCGGAGGAGGTCCTGCTTTAGCAGTTAAAGACCTTGTAGTTGGTGGAAGATAGGAGGAAGAACAATGACTAAAATAGACTTAATTGAAATCGCAGAAAAAGTAGTTAAAAATGCTCAAGCTTTGGGTGCTGAACACTCTGAAGCAGTCTTAGTGCAAGGGGAACAGCTCAGCATTAACCTTGAAGAATCAAGTGTTGTTAAGGCTAACAGCAAAAGTAACACTGGAATTGGTTTACGTGTTTTCGTAAAGAAAGCAGTAGGTTTAGGTTCTTCTACTCAATTTGATGAGAAAATCCTGGACTCCATGACTTCAGATGCAGTGTCATTAGCTAAAGCTGGTAATCCAGATCCTGATAATGCAGGATTAGCTCAACCTCCAGAAAAGTATCCGAAAATCGCAGGTTTATTTGATAAAGAATTAGCTAACTTAGAAAGTAGCAAACTTGTGGAATTAGCAATCACAGCATTAAATGCTGGATTAGAAATAAATCCCTCATTTAACATCTCTGGAACTGTCAATCTTACAATTGGGAAAAAGATCATTGTGAATTCAAATGGAGTCAACGTCAACAGTGATAATACTTTCATGCAAATTTATCTTAGCAACAAAATAACAAAAGATGATGATGTTGGTGTTGGATTTGAATACCAGTTTGGTCGTTCATTAGAAGAATTTGATCCAGAAAAGATTGGAAAGACTGCAGCTGAAAAAGCTTTGAAGATGCTTGGTGGTCAAAAAATAGAAACAGGAGAGTATCCGTTTCTTCTAGATCAAAGAGCTACTCGAAATACTATTAGTGGAATCGTCGGACGAGGAGTTTCAGCTTACAATATAATTCAAGGAACAGCTTTCTTTAATGACCGATTAGGAGAAGAAATTGCTAGCTCTGCTATCACAGTTGTTGATAATCCTCTCGAGAAAGGAGGATATAGTAGCAGATTCTTTGATGACGAAGGTTCTCCTTGTCAGAAAACAACAATAGTTGACAAAGGAACACTACTCTCCTATCTAAGTGACGTTTATACTGCAAAGAAACTAGATATTCCAAATACAGGTAGTGCATCAAAACAAGGATACGAAGGAATACCACATCCTGTCTTGAATTTAGTACAAATTGAACCAGGAACTGCAAGTAAAGATGAATTATTCGCAGAGCTTGGGACTGGTCTCTACCTTGAAAGCCCACTCATGTCAAGAGGTGGAACCAATATTTCTCAGCAAGTAGATGTTGGTTACTGGGTCGAAAAAGGTGAAATCAAGTATCCTGTGAAGAATACTATGTTGGGAACAACAGTCTACGATGTAATGAAAAACATCAACTTAGTTGGAAAAGACCTTCTTGTGGAAGGTGGTATGAAATCTCCAATGATTTTAATTGGACCAACTAAATTCTCCGGTGGAAAATAATAATTGATTATTTATTTTCCCCATTTATCTCCTTTTTTCTTCTTCTTCTACTGGTGTTAATTTTAAATCAGGTCTTACTACCCCACCGTTTGTCTTGAAAACTAGTGTGAAATATGGATCAATTCTCTCAGATTCTTGAATGTTGATTAATATGAAATTCGAACAGAATATCACAAGTAACAAATAAACAACTATTTTTCTTTTTACTCTCCTCATTATTGACCCACATCATACTTCCAACTATACCCTTGTTCCGTTATGCTAATAATTCTTACACTGCTCCTTTTCCTGAAAGGCCAAAAATTATTTTTCTTCAAGTTTCTAATATGCTTAATTGATTTGATGAAACTAATAATGAACAAAATTGGCAATATTCCAAATAAAGTGATATAAAATATAATAATCCAAACAAAAAACCCGATTCCAGGTAAGTAATCATATTCTGGTTCCCAACCAATATCATATCCTGCTTTTGTCATATAATCTAATGCTTTGTCAATGTCGAAGTTGTAGCGAATGATGTTTGGATTATTCCAAACACCCATTTTTGGATAAAGTGGAGTATCACAGATAGCGTATTCACCTCTATGAATAACATTGTTGATTTCGAATCTGTCAAGAGCATAAGCAATTGCTTTTCTTATACAAAGACCGATTGTGAGTGTTGGGTCGCCAGGAGCAGGTCTTCGATTGCCAATAATGGGTCGTACTTGTCTCATATTAAATCCGAAGAAACCAAAACTGTAAGTTGTATCTGCTTGTACAGTATGGTCTGGATTGGCAATGTATTCGTCTTTCTTGTCAGGATTCCAAGTTATATCCATTAAATCCAAATAACCTGCTTCGAATTCTAAAGCTTGGGTTTGTTGATCAGGAATAATTCTAATTCTTAATTGATGCATTCCATCCCAACCTGCACCGAACCCGAATCTGTTAGCCCAATCCAAAGCTGGATCAGCGGTAACAACTGGATCAAGTCTCCAACAATCAGGCTTTACTGCTAACACTGTTTCTACTCCTTCAATGAAGCCGCTGATTTCGAAAAGCCCTGTACCAAAACAATCGGTAGCAAAGGTATTCCATGATTGGTGAGTAATGTCAGGGGTCACACCATCTTCTATTTGAGTTTGATTCAAGTAATGTTCAGGAAGTATATTTAAACCAAGTCTTGGTAAGAACGGAGCAAATGGTTCATTCTCAGGTGTCAATGGATCACCATCAATAAAGAGGTTCATGGTCCATTGATCGAGGATTTGCATATCTTTTATCCACGTCCATAAGTGTTGGTCTTTTGATACGTGTTTCCAAGCATGTAATGTAAAGTAAACGTCATAAATATCGAATTCTTCACTAAGGAATAATCCATCGGGATCATCTCCCCAGGGAATGCCTTGTCTTGCTGCAATTCTTAACCAAGTATCGTTTATCATTGTGTAGCTCTCAGCTAAGTGAGGCCAGGTCTTGAGTTCTGCATCGTAATAAATCAAAGGATCTAAAATAGCATCACTAATGAAAGATGAAGATGTATCATCTTGGAACAATGGATTGAGATCTGACCAAGCAGCATCAGCTAACACAAATTCATCAGAGTTTAGTTGACCAACATGTGGTTCAACCCAATCCATTTTACCCCAAGATTCGATTAAATCGTTCGAAAAATTATAATCAGTAAGTGTTGACCAATGTGTTACATATTCTCTTGGTGAATAAGTTGGAGCTAATGGCAAGATTTTATCCATCAGATATTGTTGCCATGCCCAATAGTGTTGTACACGTTCTTCTGAGTCAGAAGGCATAATCAAGTTACCTTGTCTCATGTACCATTCGTTTATACCAGTCCCAAGATTATCATCCCAGTCCATGCTAGTATGATACCCAAACAAGTTGAGTGAACCGTTTTCATCGTAGACACCAGTAAAATCTGGATCAAACCCATTACCTTCTAAATCAACATAACAAATATCGAAATCTCTGAAAGCAATCAATTCTCCAACAAAGGTTGGCCAGTCTTGGACAATAACATCAATATTTATTCCAATTCTCGCACATTGCTGTTTGAGGAAGTTTCCATAATCTGGTCTTACTCCTCCACCATTTGTCTTGAAAACTAGTGTGAAAAATGGATCAATTGATTGTGTTTTATCAATAAAATGTGTTAAATTTACAACACTAAATATGATTATTCCGAGAATAAATAACCCAATTTTCTTCTGAGAATTTCCCATCTTCATCATCCATCCAAGATATACTATAGACAGGATTATACATGAACAATCTCTAGCAAAAGTTTAGAAACAGTTTATGAACTATTTTTGAGAAAAAATGGATGAAATATCCAAAAAGTAGTATTTTGAGCTAAAAAACTGGTTATCTCCAATCAAAGTAGAATGAATCAATTTTTTCAGGAATTGGAACATTTTTCAAATTGAAAAGATCAAAATCTACTTTGTTTTCAAAGAAGAAGAATTTTGCATTTTTCAATGGTTTCTTATCAAAGTAAGGAATATAAGGAGTCTGTAATCCGTACCAGCCAAGTTCATCTGAGGTTTGACATAAGTAATTCGCTAAGTCACTTGCTTCTTTTGTAGTTAATCGATGAATATGAACCATATCTAGCCAACCATAAGGTAATTTATTGCCCATTCCTGCAAGTGTAAATCCCCAAGCTAGCATGAAACCCTTAACATGTCCTTTATCATCTTCATGAACAACACAGTTCACTTTGGGATTTTGTAGCATCCACTTAAGATCCTCGAGCTCAGGCACTATTGATAGTTGACTACTATTTACCCGTTCTTGAATGATTTCAAACATGTCTGGTATGTCTTTCTCCTGGAACTTTCTTACTTTACTAGATTTTACGATTTTATATTTTTGAAAGAACTTGAAAACAAGTTTCTCATACCAACGCAATCTAACCACAGTTGAAACCTTTTCAACATCAAAAGCTTTTATGACAAAATCTTTGAGAGTGATGATTCTATGCATAGATATCTTTTCATCTCGAGCAACTGCTGTGGACACATCTATTCCATGTTGTTTTGGCTCATGAAAAGAGAAACCACCATGATAATCTGAATCCATACCAATTTCGAAAAGCTTTTTCCCCATCCTTATAGCTAAACCTTTCCTCTTGTGCTGAGAATGAACTGCAAGCCAAGAAGGAATGGCAAATTTGTAAACCTTACCATCAATAGAAAGATTTCGAGGAATTGACCCTAGAAAGCCAACAATTTTTCCAGTGGGTTTGTGAATTGTTCTAACAAATAAGTCCTTATCAACTGAGGGTGCACCATACATCATATTGAATGTATCTTCAGTAAAAGCAACTGTCGCACCTTCTTGCATTGCATTTTCATCACTTAGGAATGCTTCAGTAATTAACTTTGATAGCTCACTAATATTCTCTTTTTCAATAGTAAATTGCTCAATTTTATACTCTGAGTCACTTGAATTCAATTCTCTAACCACAATTTATTAGATTTGACTTTTAATAAAATTTACTCAAAAAAGAAGGTTATTCAGAAAAACTAGAACTTAAATGTCTATTCAAGATTTCTTTTTTCTTCGTTGATATGAAAGAAAACAAACAGATAAAATGGAAATAGAACTAAGTGCAATTATTGAATTAAATCCAGAAACGTTAACTGATGTAAGATTAACCGGACAAAATTCTTCCCAGCTAGGCCAATTTGATATAGGTTCAATTGGTCCACACCATGCAATATCAAATCCTGCAATTGTTTTAAGAATTCCAACAGCTTTTAAATTATAACAATAACGAATGCTGTTTGGACTCAACCAATCATCTAAAAATGGATTTATTGGATGATGGATAACTACATAGTCATCTCCAAGAACAACTCTTCTGATTTCTTCACGATTAATAGCATATGAGATTATTTTCCTTACAACTAAACCAAGTGTCTTTTCTGGATAGCCCGGTGCGTCTATTCGACTACCAATGAAAGGTCTTACTTCTCTCATATTAAAAATAATAATTTCATATGAACTACGGTTATTTTTTTGAGTAAAAAGTGGTAAAATGGGTAGGAGTTCATCCATCATATAGTGCTGCCATTCCCAACAAAGATTGATTCTTGCTTGTGAGTCATTTGGTTCCATTTGAGAACCAGTTTGAATATACCATTCGTTCCTACCAGTTCCTAGTTCTGTATCCCAATCTATGCTCGTGCGGTACCCAGCAAGATTTAAAGAACCATTTTCTGAATAAAGTACTGGAGTAAATGGATTATCAAAATTGGAACAAGGAAATTCTATTATTTCAAGGTCGAAATCTCGAAAAGCTATCAATCCACCAAGGAAACAAATTTCTGTCAAGTTAACATATCTTATCTCAAGATTAATGCCGATTCTTATCAATTGTTGTTTTATCAGATTTAGGTAATCAAGATGTTTAATTTTGTAACATATAGCATCTAATGTAAACATTGGATCAATACTTTCAGCTTTAGGGATATCTTTTTGAAAAGAAAACAACGAGAAAAATACTATTACAATCAAAATAGTTGTCATATTGCTTTTGTTCAGTTTTTTGATTTTTCTCATCCTACTCCCATCCTTTATTTAATTTTCTTTTTCTTTTAAAGTGAAAAGTAGTAAAAGCAATTTTAGTTGTACTAACAGCTAAACAGGTAATAACAAGTGTAAAACCAGCAACATCTATTGTTGGTTTATTTGGATCATTCCTTGAACAAACGGCATCCCAATTTGACCAATCAGGAAAAGTATCAACATAGTTAGGATCGAGATGGCCACACCCAACATCATAACCAGCTGATGTGAAATATCTTCTGGCAACGTCTATATCATGACAATATCTAATGATATTGGGATTGCACCAATTCCCTAGAAAAGGATTTATCGGGTGATCTATGATCTTATAGTCTTCGCCTAGTACTACTCTTCTAATTTCCTCTCGATTAATTGCATAAGAAATAGCCTTTCTTATTAGGTTACCTATTGAGTATTCATAATAACCAGGAGCAGGATCACGATTACCAATGACTGGTCGTACTTCTCGTGTATTAAAAACTAAGATCTCAAATGTACTATTATCATCTAATCGTGTAAAAAGAGGTAAACATGGAAGAATTTTATCCATCAAATAATTTTGCCATTCCCAGCAGAATTCCTTTTGCTCCTGTGTGTCATTCAAAATCATTTGTTGTCCAGATTTGATATACCATTCATTTCTTCCAGTATTAAGTTCATCATCCCAATCCATACTAGTATGGTAACCAAACAAATTATAAGACCCATTCTCTCTATAAAAATCTGAAAAAAATGGATCAAAATAAGATTCATTTTTTATTTCTAAAATTTGCAAGTCAAAATCTCTAAATGCTAGTAACTCGGGGGGTTGCCATGAGAAATCTTGAAGTTTTATATCTATATTAACTCCAATAAATTTTAACTGTTATTTTATGAGATTTAGATAATCCATATGAGTTGGTGTAGAACCTACTGCTACTAATGTAAAGAATGGATCAATACTTTCAGTTTTTGGGATAAAATAACTAGCAGAACTAAATGATATTAGTAAAATGAGAGCAAAAACAATAGTTTTCTTGTTCCTATTAAGCATTTAAATTCCTCCTTTATCATTTGCTTTTTTTTCCTTCAAAGTTTTTAAGCGGTTAATTAGAAAAACTTGAGAGAGAATAATTAAGACTATTACAGCACAAAGCACCTCAAAACCCGGACTCTTAATAGTGGTCAGATTTTTAGCACAGACATCTTCCCATCTGGGCCAACGTCCATAACCAATGTAGGGTCCTGGTGCCCAACAACCTAATCCAACGGTATCCATAAAATCTCTAGTTGCAGTTAAGTCATGACAATATTTTACTCCATTTGGATTTAACCAGCTTTTATTGGTTGGATTAATTGGATGGTGAATAATTTCGTAATCATCCCCTAATGCTACTCTTTTAATTTCCTCACGATTAATTGCATAGGAAATTGCCTTTCTCCAACCTAAACCCATCGATTTTGCAGGATAACCTACACAAGGACTACGATTACCAAGGATAGGTCTTACTTCTCTTAGATTAAATACTAATAATTCTAAAGAAGAACTATCATTCTTATGAGCAAATAATGGCAAACATGGCAAAATATCATCCATCAAATAATGTTGCCAGTCCCAACAAAGATTTAGTCGTTCTTGTGAATTATTTGGAGTCATTTGTAATCCAGTTTGTATATACCATTCGTTCCTACCTGTTCCTAGTTCTGTATCCCAATCCATGCTCGTGTGGTACACAGCAAGATTTAAAGAACCATTTTCTGAATAAAGTTCTGGATTAAACGGATTATCAAAAGCGGAACATGGAAATTCTATTATTTCAAAATCAAAGTCTCGAAAAGCTATTAATCCTCCAAGGAAACCAATTTCTGACAAGTTAACATATTCTATAATAAGGTGAATGCCAATTCTTGCTAATTGTTGTTTTATCAAATTTAGATAATCTAGATGTTTAGTTTTGTAACATTTAGCTTCTAAAAAAAACATTGGATCAATACTTTCAGTTTTTGGTGTAAAGTAACTAACAGAATTAATTGATATTAGTGAAATGAGAACAAAAACAATAGTTTTCTTATACCTCTTAAACACTTAAATTCCTCCTTTTTCATCTGTTTTTTTCTTTTTCAATGGTATTAAATATGCACAAAAATGGAGTTTATTATTTGCTCCTAGATTTTTTTCTTTTCGCTTCTTAAGAATACTAAGGGATAATGGTAATACTACTAGAACACTAAGAGTAGCAATTAAATC
>DAOVPS010000003.1:0-40685 GCA_030629105.1 Candidatus Heimdallarchaeota archaeon | reverse complement strand
TATCATTACTTGTAAAAATCCCATTTTGATCTCTATCTATATAAATTGCTGCACCCCATATTGTCGCTGGAATTTCTGTTTGGAAATTTGTTAAATCTAATCCTATATACAAATTTATGTTATCATTTTGTAATAGCACTTTTGAATCTAGATTTTCATCAAAGTCAAACATACTATAGACAGCTGCTGATGACCATTCAGTATTTAGAGAGCTTGAGTTGAAATGGATCCTACCATCTAGGGTGGGACTTGTATCATTCCAGAGGGAAAAAATTTCTGTTGGTGTTGCATGTTTTGAATGAGCAGAACCATAATTTATTGGTTTATTCTGATTAACAAATAAAACAACAACTAGAAAAGATCCTGTTACAATAAGTGTAAATGAATTTCTCTTAAGATCTCTAAGAGACCTATTAAACACCATTATTTTTCCCTTCGGTCTAAAGGAAAGCACTTTTTATCTAAAAAATACCTCCTAAATACCCCTTGTTTTATAATACAACATTATGTTTTAAAAATTAAATGGTTGGGACAAAATTCATCGAATTTTTGTACTTTTTTAGATTAAATAACATTTTTCTAAATCAAAGATGAAAACAGCAAACTGGATTTTTATAAAAAGGAAATCGAGTTAACTTACAAGATACAATTATCTCAAGAACAAATTGACCTTAATGAGTTCTTAGCTATTCAATTAAAGGTTGAAATTATCTTTGGATTCCGAGAACAATACTTAAAGGAAACACTTGAACTATACAAAGAAGAACACTTAGCATTTGAACAACAACCAACCTATGAACAACCACAAGACCAAGAAGAACAATACTCACAAGAACAACAGCAAGACCAACAATCACAAGATCAGCAATACTTTCAAGAGCGAAAAGAAGATTATGATGAATATTAGAATAAAAGAAAAAACTAGCTCTTTTTCTTCATTTTTTATGAAGTATTTCTTTATTGTATATCTGACCATTTATCAGCTATTTCATCAAACCAGATTCGACTTGCTCGTTCAACCGCAAGCTGCATCTCATAATTATATCCTTGTAGACCTTTTTCTATGGCATTATCAATTTCTGTTGTTACATGAAGCATTGATTGTATGAAAAAATTGAAATCCTTGTTTGTTCGTTCTATTTTCATCAAGAATTGGATATCATTAGCTAGAACATTTGCAAGTTGGTCAGCTTGATCCAATTGATGTTCAACTAATGCAATGATTACTTTAGGAGTGTTTTCAATTACTTTTAATAACCGATTTTTCGCTTCTTTGGAAATATGACTTAATAATTCATCAATAGGAGTAATATCTTCTAACAGTTCTTTTCTATCTATATCTTCTAAGGTTGGTTCCTCTGGTTTTATTTCTTGAATATCTTTAAGTTGCTCAGAAATACCTATTTTTGCTATTTGCTCAACTCTTTTACTATATCTACCAAAAAAGCTTTCCACAAGTTTTTCGGCATCCATAAAATAAGTGGATTCAACATGGTAAACGTTCTTTAATGAATCTTGATATTTCCTTTCAAATCTCTTAGTAAAGGCTTTAATTTGGTTTTTATGTTTTGGTTTTCGAGCTCTAACAATGACTGCTCCATAACCATAATCGCCTGTAGTTAATAAGAGACTCTTAGTGCCAATGTCCAAAGTTCTAAGGGATTTCTTATCTTTTTTACTTGAATATTCATTCAAAATTTCTTGTATAGCAACAGTTGCCCCACCAACTAATTGTTCTTCTTGATTTAGCTCAGGATCATATTGAACAGATGCACAAACTAATCCTGTGTTACGAATATATAGAACAGTGAGGACTTCTTCCTGCCAATTTCTGTTTAATATTGGTCTACGAATCGCAAAAGCAAATGCAATTCCTATAAGAAGTACGTCGAATAATCCAATTGAGAAATATATTAGATTGTTTCCTTGGAATAACCAAGGAATCGCTACAGGTGGTAAGACAGTTATTTTGAGAGTAATCTCTTGTGTATTTCCTGCATTATCATATGCAGTGATAGTTATATTATATTCTCCGGTATTTAATGACCCGATATCCAAAAAAATAACAAATTCATTTGTTTGTTGTCTTGTTTCTTGCACAAGTTCCATTTCTAGTGTTTGTGAATAGTTTTCACCAATTATAATGAATAATACTTTATCAATGAAGAAATTGTCATTTACGGTTACAATAAATGAGTGGTTATTTTGTGTTGGTTGATCAGCATTTTGTGTTAGCTCTACATCTTCGTCTTCTGAATATACTTGTGAGTTTATTACGATAGCATCTAGAATTGTTGGAGATTCATTATCTACAATTATCTTAAAAATCTGAGTACTTTCTCTATTAAATGAATCAACAAGTCCTAGAGTTAGAAAGTGTATTCCCTCTAAAATTGTGTAGTGACTTCTTGTTACATTAATTTGAATTGAATAAGGACTTAGAAGAATAGTTGGATAAAAATTGTAACTATATACCGAGTTGCTATCCATTAATATATGATAGCTGTTAACACCATTTCTCGGATTAGTTATTGAGAAATTAAAATTAAAAACGCCAGTTTTTGAGTAATAGATTGTTGTAAGATTTGTATCGATTTCTGGATTAAGAATAGCGACCACTAATTGAATGGAAATAGTTACATTATTGCCTGCTTTATCTTGAGCAACTATTGTTAAGGTGTAATTTTTCTCTCCGGAAGCAAAGTAGAGATAATAATAATTTCGTAAACTAGTACAGATCATTTGACTTTCATCATCCAACAAAACTTGAAAAGACTCTAATCCTGAACCAAAATCATTTCCAGACCATTGAACATATAATCCTTGACTGATTACAATTGTATTGTTCTCAGGCGTAATTATTGATATGAAGGGTATACTTTGATCAATTATTATCCACTTGGTATCAGTATAGTTTTCATTTGGATTTACAGAAATGGCTACAATTGTAATATTAAATAGTGGGAATTCTCCAATTGGAATTACACCTAAGTCAATTAGTTGATATCTTGTTGTGTTATCATTAATTGTATATTCCAATGTACCGTTCACATATATTTCGAAAGAACTAATGTTAGGCATATTAGCTATGTCCCAGGATAGATCTATTTGTGATGTTGATGAATAACTCTGATAATCAATGGGATCAGTGATTATAACTTCTGGTAAGGATGAATTTTGAGTAACGGTTATGCTATCTACAAAAAACCGATCAATATTATCTAAAACCCTAACAGCAATTGTGGATATTGTATCTAGTGGTATGTAAACAAGAGCATTATGAACAGACGTATCAGTAATGTTCTGATAAGAAACACCATCTAAATACACTTGATATTCTTTAATCCCAGTTCCATTATCGACGCTCTCCCAAGATAACAAAACATAATCAAAACCAGTTGTATATCCATCTTTAGGATTTGTAATATTAATAAACGGATCAGAAACATCTAGAAATAATAAAACATGTTCAGTCTTACTATTACCTGCTCTATCAAATGAAGTTACTAAGACATCGGTTATTCCCTCTTCAGTAAGAGTAATAGATGCTGATTCAGCAGTTCCCGAGTATTTTGTAATCTGATTAATACTTACTTCTGAGTGATGAATACCGGAACCAAAGTAATTATCATTACTTTCCCAATTGAGATCTAAAGTCGATCCCGTTAGAATGTCACCTGTTTGATGAGATAATATAGTCACATTAGGCTCAATTGAATCTTTAGTTATAGTAAGTAATGCTGATCTACTATTTCCTATTAAATCAAATGCTTCAATCTCGAAATGATACGATTTATCCACTTCTAAGGAGACTGATTCATGGAAACTAATTGTAGAAGTCAGATATGCGCCATCTTTATTTATGTCAAAATGTGAAATACCACTTATTGCATCTGAAGCAGTCCAATAAATATCTAATTCAGAAGTCTTAGTATAAGTACCAGTTATAGGCGAGGTTATACTAATGAATGGAGCACTACTATCTTTCGTAATAAAAATGGTGCTTTTACCTCGATTCTTTGCGTCATCAACACCAACAATGGTTATGTTGTATAAACCATCGCTAAATGTAGGTACTAGAACCCACTCAATTGCAGTATTATTTAGCATTAGAATACTATTAACCCAAACTTCATAATAATCAAAATCCCCATTGGGATCTATGTTTTCGTAGTAGACAATAATTGATGCATTACTTACATAGTAGTTGTTTTCAGGACTAAGAATATGCACTTCTGGTGCAGAAGCAGTAAATCCGATATTAATTGAATCAGAGCTGTTTTTTCCACTTACATCAAAAGCAATAATTTCAATATGGTTATCTAGACTTGCAATAGATACAAGAAGTGAATCTTGACTCCCTGGAATTCGATTGAACAGTACGCTTTCAACCATAATATCATAATGATGAATAGCAAAATCATCACTTGCATCCCAAGTAACTAATACTGGTGAAGACGAGAAAGTTGAACCACTTGTTGGTGATGTGATTGATATTTCAGGAGGATCAGATTTCCCTATTACTTGGATCTGACCAAAATTATCTCCAACGATAATTTCATTTTCTCCATCTGCATCGAAATCAAAAACTGTTATTGCTTCTCTGTTACCCGGACTAGAACCTATATCACTTGACCATTCAAGTACAAACTCATAGGATGAATCTAAATCTACTAATTCTCCAATATATAAAGTTCCGTTGTTAGCACCAAAGATTAACTCATTCCTAGTATCATTATCTATATCAGCTATTATTGCTCCACCAGTTAAGGAAGGACTGTATGAACCATCATTTACTAATAATTCCAAAGGTGGAGCTGGATCTTGATAAGAATATTGTTCAAACATTTTCAAATAATCCCTACCAACAATAATAGTCATTATTTCTCCATTGTTAGCTACTTCACCCACAATAATTGTGTGACCATTATAATCTTCAGTTGTTACTGAGGAAGCATCAGGCAAATCATCCAAATTGTTGCCTAAATATTTTTTTGCAGCACTATACCTAATTATTTGCAGGTAAGTTAGTGGTTCTTCCAGTTCATTATATGGTTGAGATAAAAATATGATTTCATCAAAAGTGTCACTATCCGTGTCTGCTACTTCTACTGCATGAATTTTGATTACTTTTTCACCCAAGATGTCTGATGGATCATAAGGAGAATCGTCATCATTATCAAATTCATCCTTTCCTGAATCATAATTTAAAATTAAAAGCTGCCCTTTTTGATCACTACACACAATTTCTGCTTCGGAGTCATAGTCAGGATCACCTATTGCAATATAACCCGTTAATCCGGGGGAATGTATATAAACATATTTTGATTCATCAAAATCTTTGGTTACATCATTCCAATCGGAAAATCTCAATAATCGACTATCTTCCCCACAAACATATAGTTCATCTTTGCCATCGCCAATAAAATCATGTGCAGCCATTCCTTTTATTTGAAAGATTTTGCTTTGATGTGCAGTAGTCCATGATGACCATATTCTTATCATTGCTCCATCTACAAAATCATAGATAGCCAGCAAATAATTTAAATCACTGTCTGTTTCATTTGAACTTACAATTATTTCTAGATCCCCATCGCTATCAACATCTATTGTTCCTAAGAAAACTCCTTTATTTATCCCTATTACATCTGATTTTATGTTAGTGTTTTCTTCTATTACATAATCAGCATAAAAATTGGGTACTCCAGTATCTTTTCCTAGACAAATATCACCAAGATATTTTGCATCTATCCTCATTTCTGAAGATGTTGAACTCACATATGGCCAAGTAATTTCCTCATCAAAAGAATCATAGCTTTCAAACGCTTCAAACCCGATTCCGGTAATATTTCCAGTTGAAATCCCTAAGATTGCTAAGGGGATTCTGATTTCATATTGCCGATGGTTATTAGACTCAAAATAAGAGGAATCGAATGCGGTATTCATTAAGATTTGTGATGCAGGCAGTGGTACGCCGGGGGTATTTGATTCAATCTCAATCCAAGTTTTTGTTGCATCACTAAAACTACTGTAATAAACAATTGCTCCGGGATCAGCTTTCAGTATTATTGCTCTATCATTATTTGTAAAGACACCATTTTGATCTCTGTCGATGTATACTGCTGCTCCCCAAATGGTAACAGGTGTTTCTGTTTGAAAATTCACTAAATCTAAACCAATGTATAAATTAGTGTTATCGTTTTGCAGGAGGATTTTTGAATCGAAATTTTCATCATAATCAAACATGCTATAGACTGCAGCAGCTGACCATTCAGTTGCCAAGGAGTTTGAATTGAAATAGATAGTACCATCTAAAGTTGGACTGGTATCATTCCATAAAGAAAAAATCTCAGTTGGTGTGGCAAGACTCGAATGTGCAGAGCTATAATTTAACGGATAATTATGATTTATAATGAAAGTTACCGCTAAAACTATTGCTAGCAAAACAAAGGTAGGGATTCGTTTCTTACTAAACAAAAATGATTTTTTAAACACCATTATTTTTCCCTTCGGCTCAAAGAAAAGTTCTTTTCTTTGAAATACCTCTTAATTTTCTGCTAGTTTGGTACTTTATAACAAAGGTGTCTTAAAAACCAAATGGTTATGACAAAATTCAAAAATTATTACAGAAAAAATAAAGAATCATTCGTTTTTTCCTTCTAGAATGTCCATCAGTTTGCCTTAAGAAAAAGAATATTATCTGATAAGCAATAAATTGTTGTTATTGATAAGAAAAGTAGATGTATGAGTAGTTTGGGAGCTTATTTAATGCCGCGAGAATTGAAGCAGCTAAAGAAGAATTTTCCTCAATTGCCTAAAAGTGAAATTTTCCAAGCTATTCGTATTATTCGTAATAGTATAGATTTGAAGAATGATGAGAAAGAAACTGCTGAGTTTGCAGAAACACTTTTTCTTTTATTAGGACATTTTAATGAAACGGATGATTATAACAGTGAAAGAATCATTCTTAATCAATTAGTTGAAGTAGCTTGGTGGGCTCAAGATGAATTAATAATAATTGATTTTCTTGCACAGGGAATATCTAAAGTTCTTCTTGACAGTTATTCTACTCGAGGGGAAGATAGAACTAATCTTTTCAGTGATTTTGTAGACATTATAGCAAGATTTCCTGAGAATCGCAAAATTTATTCAGCAATATCTACTGCAGCTATTGAATTAATTAAATGGGGTACCGATAAAGAAATCATCAAGATTCTTGAAATCATGAATCAAAAATCAGCTGTTTTCCCGCTAGTAGAATCCATACAAATTCTTGATGCTAAGGTTTTCATGAGTATCCTCTTTTATCTCGAAGAACAAAATTGTAAAACTATTAAATTTATTTACAATCAATTCAGTAGCTTTGCTATCAGCAATTTTGAAGAAGAACAGAATGGTGATACAGTAAGAATTTCAACTGTTCTACTCGGTGAAGAAATTAATGAGATTTTGCAAGAAGGAGCAATTAATGCAATCATTAACATGGCTCGAGTTAATAGTAAAAATGAATGTGAAGAATGTTTACTCGGAATTAGAAGAGTAATTCAAGATTCAGAATATCTTCTCCGAAAAGATGGAAAAGAATTTTTCCGAGATATTTATCGGTTAAGTTATACTTTAGATCAATACAAATTGTGGGAGCATTTCCTTGATTTACAATTAATTAAGGATCTTAAATTAGAGAGAGATAATGATGAAAAGTATCATATGGCTGTGAAAAAGCTCTTTACCATCCAAAAAACAATGCGGATAGAAGAATATGATTCATTGAAAAGTGGGAGAAGAGGATTAAAACTAGCTTATGATTTAGAAGATCTAAATGATCTTGAATTGATAATAACTGAAATTGCAAAGCAAAAGAGTCCTGAATTACAACCTGTAAGTTTAGTAGCAGAAATTGATGCAGTTATCGATGATGATGAGCAATTGAAAGAACATCTACGAGAAATTGGGGAGATCCCACAGGACAGACAAAGTTTAGATGAAATACAAGACCAAATTACGAAAAGTGATGATGTGACTGTACCTGCAACTAAAGAAAATAAAATTGAAGAGCAAATTGAATTCTTAAGACAACTCGAAATGAAAAATAATAGATATTTAATGAATCAGATGGTGCATGCGAAAGGTTTGATACTTGCAGTTGGAATGTTTGGTTTCTACAGTCCTACACTAAATATTACCCCCGAAGAAATTCTCTCTCATTTTGAAAGCATATGCGAACAGATGATGATAATAGAATTAATTGAACCATTAGTTAGAGCAGTAACACTACGAGCTGCGCGTTTTGATCATCATGCAGTAAATATTTTACTGGAATTGCTTAATAGTAAAGGACATAAATTCCTAACAAAGCACTATAAGTTATACAATTTTGTTGATAATCTAGTGAGATTAATTAGTTATTTAGGAAGAATAGGAAAGAAAGAAGTATTAATCAAAATAAAAAGTGAATTAGAAGAAGCAAATCGTATAAGTTTAAATGATGAAACAATTCCACTTAAAATTGCCAGAGCAATAAATGAAGCTATTCTTTCCTACTCTGCTGAAGATGAGCTGCAAAAAATTGAACTTTTAGAATTGGTTAGAGAATTAGCAAAAAGGCATTCCTATAACTCAGATCTGCAAGTGAAATATGTTAAAGGGCTCAATTTTTTGATTCTTGATTCAGGATTCTCAGATATAAAACTAACAGTAAAACTTGTAGATGAACTCATTGATTTTGCCAGATCGTATCGTAATAATCAGCAAATAGAAGAAAAAGCAGCTCTTGGAATTTTGTGGGGATTGGCATTATCTAAGATAAACAATCAGACTAACAAGCTGGATTCCTTTAAAAAAGAAATCGATTTCATAGCATCAAATTATCCTGAAAGTAGTTATCTCAGAAAAATACAAGCACTAACAGATGTTACCCTAAACTAATTAGGGCTTAATCTATATTAACATAAAGATATTTTTTTCTTACGATAATTTTATCAGCTTTTAGCTAGATAGTTATCTAACTAAACCGTCTTTTGTAAATTCTTGAATAAACTTATTAATAGCATGGAATTATTTTACGCGATGGTATGATTGTAAATTTTTTGTGATTTATACAGATCGCAAAAAAAACAAAGATTCATTTATCCCTAAATGAACTAACAGTCCATCATAATAGCGATTACATCTATTTATAGGAGTAGAGTATCTCTACTAGTATAGTAAAATAAAAAAAAAGAGCAGGAGAATAGTTATATGATTAATCCGCATGGTGGCAAGTTAATAGATAGAGTCGTTTCAGAGAAGAAACGTGAAAAAATCCTCGGAGAGCATAAAGAATTACCTCAACTAAAGATTTCTAACGAAACAATTGAGGATATAAGCAATATTTCTCATGGAGTGTTCAGTCCCCTCAAAGGTTTCATGGGTGAAGAAGATGTTGAGTCAATAATCAAAAATGATCGACTCGCTAATAATCTTCCTTGGACGATTCCAATTACATTAGATGTTTCTAAGAAAGTTGCAGAACAATACTCCGAAGGAGAAGAAATAGCAGTAATTAATGGTGAACAGGAAATAATTGCTATTCTACATCTTGAGGAGAAATTTCCATACAAGAAAAAAGAAGTAGCTGAAAGCGTTTTTCAAACGCTAGATATGGAACATCCCGGCGTAACTAATGTTATGAATTCACAAGATATCCTGTTATCAGGAGAAGTGGATCTCATAAACACTGATATTAAACAATTTAAGGAATACACATTCTATCCCAAGGAAACACGAAAAATATTCCAAGAGAAGAATTGGAAAACTGTAGTGGGATTCCAAACAAGAAATGTTCCACATTTAGGACATGAATATGTACAAAAAGCAGCGTTAACTTTAGTAGATGGATTATTTGTTAACCCAATCATAGGAAAGAAGAAGAAAGATGATTTCTTGGATCCGGTGATTTTAGGAGCTTATAATATTTTATTGGAAAATTATTATCCAAAAGAAAAAGCCACAATGGGCATTTTAAGAACAAGGATGCGCTATGGTGGACCTAAAGAAGCAATCTTTCATTCTATTATGCGTAAGAATTTTGGTTGCAGTCATTTTATTGTTGGAAGAGATCATGCTGGTGTTGGCGATTATTACGGACCTTTCGATGCCCATGGCATCTTTGAGAAATTCGATGATTTAGAAATCCAACCCATTTGTTTCAGATCTTTTTACATTTGCGATAAATGTACTGGTGTTGTCTCTGATAATGTCTGCCCTCACGATGGTTCTGAGTATCAGAAATTTATCAGTGGTAAGAAAATACGCACTATGATCATGAATAAAGAATTAAATGATTTAGGAGAATACATGCGGCCAGAGGTTGCTAAGTATTTGATTGACCAAAAAGATTTGTTTGTTAAATAATTAAAGATGTGATTAGATATGAATGACCCCGGTTTTGTTGTATGGTTTACAGGTTTATCTGGCTCAGGAAAAACAACTTTAGCAGTTGAATTAGAGAAAAAATTGTTGAAACGTAATTTACGCGTTCAAAGACTTGATGGCGACATTGTAAGAAAATCTCTCACAAAAGACTTAGGTTTTTCAGAAGAAGATCGTAAGTTGAACATAGAACGAATTACATTTGTCACACGTTTACTAGCTAAACATGGAGTTGCCACTTTAGTCTCTTTCATTTCACCTTATATCTCAGTTAGAGATAATGCAAGAAAAGAAGTAAACGAAGAAAAAGCAAAATTCGTTGAAGTCTTTGTGAAAGCCTCAGTAGAGGAATGTGCAAAAAGGGATGTCAAGGGTTTATACGAAAAAGCATTTGCAGGTGAAATCGAGAACTTTACTGGAGTAAGTCATCCCTATGAAGAACCTCCTAATTCTGAAATGATTTGCTTTACTGAAAATGAAACTGTTGAAGAAAGTGTTCAAATTTTATTACAATATCTTGAGAAAGAGAAAATAATTCCAAAAGCTTAATCTTAATCCATTTTCTCTTTTTATTATCTTTTTTTTAGTAAAATTTAATAGATTCCTCGTTCTTTTTTGTATAAATGGTTTGGCATAAACCGTTGGCAAATAATTGTCCTATACAATTTTCGTTAACATCGCAGTAAGATTAATAATAGCTCAATATTAGAAAAACATGTTTGGCAGAATATTACCTATTTCAGGTGGACTCTATGGGCAAAAAACAGGAGAAAAAACAAAAACCAAAGAAAGATAGAACACATCTAATTGTGAAAGAAGAACCACTAGCAGGTATGTCTTCAATCAACATCTGGCGATTATTGTTCCAGAATAAATTTAAGATTCATCCCAAATACTGGTTGCGTTTCTGGTATGCAATATTTCTTAGTTCGGCAATGACTCCGTTAAGAGTTCTTGAGGCGTTGAGATTCAAAAGAAAGATTAAGAAAACAAAAATTACAACAGATCCTATATTCGTTATTGGTCATTATCGTACAGGAACAACTTTTCTAATGACTACTTTAGCATTAGATAAGAGTAAAGGTTATGTTTCTAATTTGGAAGGCTATGCCCCTCATTATTTCTTAGGAGCTGAAAAAATAATTACCAAAGTTCTTGATGCATCTTTGCCAGCTACACGACCAATGGATAATGTTCCAATGGGTTCTTCCGAACCTACAGAGGAAGAATATTCTATTGGTGCAAGGCACAAATACGGTTATTATAATGGCTTCATTTTTCCAAAGAATTTCAAATTGTACTCCAAGTATAATTCATTCGATCAATGTCCAGAGAAAGATGCAAAGAAATGGCAGAAAGAATATTGGTTTTTCCTTCGAAAAATGACTCTAAAGTACAAAGGAAAACAACTCATACTCAAAAATCCCGCAAATACTTACCGATTGAAATATTTGCTCAAAATGTTCCCAAATGCGAAATTCGTTCATATGTATAGGGATCCCTACTTAATGTATGCTTCTTCTGTAAGATTTTTCAGAGAAGTCTTTGCCATTTATGCACTTCAAACTTGGAAGGATGAAGATTTACAGCAAGGAATCCTTGACAATGTCAAAGAAATGTATGAAAAATTAGCAACGGATAGAGCTCTTATTCCAAAAGAGAACATCATTGATATCAAATATGAGAAACTAATCAAAGACCCAATGAAGCAATTCGAGAGAATTTACAAAGAACTAAAAATTGACGGCTGGGATGATGCCAAAAAGGATTTCAAAGCATACACTGATTCTCAAAAATCATACAAGCCAAATAAATGGACTATGTCAGATGACTATATCATTAAAGTCAATAAGCACTGGGATTTCATAAGAGAGCAACATGGCTACGAAAAATTAGAACCAAAAAAGAAGAAATAAAAAAGTGAAAGGAATTATTTCTTTTTTAATTCCTTAATTTTTTCACTCATCTTTTTCTTATAATCAGTTTTTATTTTCTCGATTTTCTCTGCTTCTTTTTGTTTGTCTTTATGCTTCTTGGGTTGACAGTATTTGTCAAACCAATCAACAATGCGTTGTAAGCGATCCAATCGTCTATTAGGTTGACCTGATCTAGAGAGCTCATGTCCTTCCCCAGGATAGCGAACGAGTTCTAAATCGAGTTTAGGATTCACTCGTTTTACGGCAGTGTAAAGCATTTCAGCATCTGGAATGGGGGCTCTATAATCAGTTTCGCTGTGGATGATGCAAAGTGGTGTTTTAATGTTC
Organism: Candidatus Heimdallarchaeota archaeon; assembly: GCA_030629105.1. GTDB lineage: Archaea > Asgardarchaeota > Heimdallarchaeia > JABLTI01 > JABLTI01 > JABLTI01. The sequence continues at coordinate 28,011 of DAOVPS010000003.1, read as the reverse complement.
CTAGCATATGCTGCTGGTGATCGTTCCCAGAGGAATGTAGAATCCTCGATGGGAGTAGTACCAAATTCATCATCAATAAGAACTCGTGCCCAATCGGTTGTTGCCCAAAAACTAGAAATGAAATACACTCCTCTTTGGGACACTGCTGCTGCAAATCGGTTATCGTGACCAACAATCCAAGCTGTTAAGAACCCACCATAAGATCCACCGGTAAGACCCATTCGTTTCTCATCAATATACCCTCTTTTTACAATCTGGTCTACACCAAGTAATATATCTTGAGAGTCATCGTCGCGCAATGCTTTCTCTGCTGCTTTATAGAACTCCTGACCATAACCATCGCTACCTCGAGGATTACAATAAAAGACGACATAGCCTTCAGCAGCAAGAAGTTGGAATTCATGAAACATAGGAATGCTTTGGTGGCTACTCCACTGCACATGTGGTCCCCCATGCATATTCAAAGCAAGTGGGTATTTCTTTTCTGGATCAAAATCTGGTGGTTTTAATACCCATCCTTGTATTTTGAAATCATTATTGTTTCCTTCATACCAGATTTCTTCAGTTTCTCCTAATTTCTTACCTTCAAGGTGTTTTTTGTTTGGTGCATGTATTAGCTTTTCTTTCTTTGTTGTTAAATTGTAAGAATAAAGTTGTGAAGGATCGTTAACATAAAATGCAGGATATGCTAACCAGGAATTATCGTCTGAGATATCAAACCCATAGATTAGCTTGTTTCCTTCAACTATCATCTCGAATTTTTCTGTAGCAATTTGGTATCTGCAAATTATTGATACTCCTTTCTTAAAAATAATAAAGTATAGAAACTTGCTGTCTTTAGTCCATTTTGGTGATACGACACTGTTATCTATATCTTTGGTTATTATTTTACTCTTTTTTGTTTCTAGATCATATAGACAAAAGTTAGTTTGACCTAGCGAACCCAATTTTTCGTTGCCAATTTCTGCAACTAAATGTTTTCCATCAGGGGATAGTTTGATGTTTGCACCCCAGGCATAATGATCTTTTACAATTGGTTCAACTTTACCATCTGGAGTAATCTTCAGGAATTCATATATTCTGGATTCATCTCCGGTTCCAGGTTTTTGTCTAGCACTAATTACGTAAGAACAATCTGGTCCTAGTTCAATTATTTCATAATCATCATCTACGCTATTTGTCCAGCGAGTTACTTCTTTGGTTTCAAGATCAATAATGTGGATTTGTCCTTTACGGTCATCTAAGTATGATGTTCCAGTTCGATAAACCTCTCGAGTAACAACTCGGGGTTCTATTTTCTTTTCTTCATCTTTCTTTTTACTCATTTGAAGTAAAGCAACGTCTTCAGGTTCCATGAGTTTCATTTCTTCGGGTGTTGGAGCAGTTAGTTCTTTCTTGTTCAGTCTTGAGATGAAAACTATCGTTTTTCCATCTTTGCTCCATTCAAAAGTAGTCACTCCATTAGGCATTTTCGTTAATTGAATTGCTTCTCCACCATCAAAAGGCATAAGATAAATTTGAGGTTTTGGTGGTTCGCTTGGTTTTCCAGCAGCTGGTTTCTTCAAAACAGTTCGCACGGAAACAAAAGCCAAAGTTTTACCATCTGGAGACCATTTCATACTAAAGTCGCTAGGTAATCCCTGAGAAAATTGCTGAGGTTGGTCTCTGAAACGCCAGATAGAATTCCTATAACCATTATCATCCCTAATTGCCTGATTAATAACATAGTAAACTTCATCAGAATTAGGTCTAATCTTTGTATCAACAATTTGTTTTAGCTGATATAAATCATCTAAACAAATTTTTTGCTTTTCTTCAGATTTTTCTTTTTTGGACATAATTAGTAATTCAAACATCTGAATTAATAAATCTAGTTTTGTTTCTTTTTGATGCTAGCTATAAAAAATGAATTTTATATAAAAGAAAATTCACTTCTTCTTGGAAGAAGCTTTAATCATTGCGTCTACACTAGCATATCCGAATTTTGGTGCGAGTTTATCAAGAGAATTTGTTGCAGCCTCTCTAACCAACAAGCTTTTGTCTCCAGCTTTTGCTTTGTTTAATTCGAGAATAGCAATAGTTACATTATCTCCCATACCTTGTAGAACAATGGCTGAGCGTTCACGAACCTTTTCACTAGGGTCTTCTCTTAAAGCTTTAACTAAAGCTGGAACAGCTTCTTTTGCTTGTTGTCCGATCCACTGAAGAGAAATAGCTGCTTCAACACGAACATTCTCACTTTTGTCCTCTAATAAGGCCTTGATTAATTCAGGGACAGCTTCGTCAGAAGCTTGAGTGCCAATCCAACCCAAGTCACGGGCGGCTTCAATCCGAGATGACTCACCCCACCCTTCTCTTAGCTGCCAAATCATCTTATCTAGCTTTTTCTTGTCTGGTCCGCTCATAGTGGTAAATCCTATTCTTTTATTAAGGAAACATTTTAACAATTAATAAACAATAAAATATTGTTAGCATTCGTAGTAAATAAATTGCATTGTTCGGTATAAAGAAAAAGCATATGCTATTATATAAATTGCACTGTTGTAACTAGATTTTACATTAAAATCTAGAAGAAATAGTAATTTATTGTAAAAATAGAAACTCGGATTGAGATAAAAATGACTTTAAAACCAAAAAAACAGCTGACGATTTCTATTTTTCTTTTTATTTTATTATTATCTAATTTTATTTTTATTTCACAACTCGATTTTCTTCTCTTGAAAGCTCAAACATACAACGAACCAATAGAACCTACTGTTAATTTTGCACCAGTCAAGTCATCAGATTATTTGCTTGGTGTCACTTATACTTGGTTAGAAGATATCAAAGTTGTAGGATCTGCTGTTGTCAGTGATTCCCTTGGGAACAGTTATATCACTGGTACAATTAATACGGACATTTTAACAACTACAGATATTTTTATTGGTAAAACAAATTCTTCAGGAGAAATTGTGTGGTTAAAGAAATGGGATTTCCAGGAGAAAGATATTGCTAATGATATAGTTCTTGATGAACCCAGAAATCAGCTCTTTGTTATTGGTGAAACCTTGGTTAATACTTCTTTTGGATATTCTGATGTGCTAGTGGTTTGTTTCGATTCCATTACTGGTGAAGAGATTTGGAATGCAACTTATGGCGAACTTGCACACTCTGAAGAGGGAAATTCAGCCATTTATTACTCGAGTAAAATATACATTACTGGCACTCAAACAACATATTTTCATTTGTATTCCTCCCCAAATATTTTTTCAGCATGCATTGATAGCCTCAACAGCTCTCTCCTTTGGATGCAAAATAATACTAGCTCGTCATATGACATTTCTCCATCAATTGTTCTTAGTGAAAACCTAGGAGAGCTCTTTTTAGTTTTTAATCGTTACCAAAAATTATCAGACTATCAACATTATCGTTTTCATTTAAGCAAACTATTATTGAATGGAAGTTTGGTTTGGGAATCAGTTTATGGAATAGATGATAGCATCAAGATCAATGATGCCGATTTTTCAGAATCTACGGATATGATAAAATTAACTGGTTATTGTAATGAAGATGAAAATCCTGAATCTAAAGATGCAATTTTACTCTCACTTGATACTTCTGGAAACTTGCTACAGGAAATAAAATTAGGCAGAGAAGGTTTTGATGAGGTTGCTCTTACAGTATCTACTGCAAACAATTCCTTATTCATTGGTGGCTACGGAGATAGTGAAGTGAAACGCAATCAGGCATGCTTCTTATCAAAAATTAGTTTGGCCGGGGATGTTTTTTGGTTTGAAAAAATAAATAAATACGCAATTAGCTCAATTAATGGTTTGTCTGTCGATTCACAAGACAGACTCATTGTAGTTGGTTCATGTAAGTTTGATTATGATTACCTTTTTGAAAGATTACTTTTAGCGATTACAAAAGATTCGGACAGCGATGGGCTAAGTGACCATTTTGAAAGTGAAATTGGAACAGATCCTGAGAACCCTGATTCCGACGGAGACGGTTACACAGACGGGGAAGAATATCTTAGCTATACAGATCCCTTGAAATCTAGAAGTAATCCAAAAAATAGACGAATATTGAGGAATTTTGCCATTTCATTATTCACATTGTTATTAGTATTTTTTTCAATAATTCAATTCAGCATTAATACGTTTTCACAAAAAACGCAACCAGGTGATACAACGCCTATTGCTAATTTATTTGAGAAAATTAGAACTAAACTAAAGATTAGAAAAGTTCGGAACAATAGATAGAATGAATTCATTTCTTTTCTAAAGATTTAAGAATCTACGCCAATCAAATGAAAATCGTTCATTATAAACATATTAAATTGTCTCGAGGTTAATTCATGCCAACTTGTCATAGCTGCGGTTCAATTGTTGAAGAAGGAAAAAAATCATGTCCATTTTGTGGAACTAAAATTAGATCCGATATTTCCATCGTTCAACCTTCTGAAATCGATGAAGAAACAATTGAAATTATCATTAAACAAAAAGCAGTTCCAATAATCGGTGAAGAGCAAGATGGTGATACTATAGTTCTTCACACTCCTAATATTGAAGAAATGGAATCTTTTGAGGATGATGAAGAGCAGATTATAACTCAAACCTTAGATATTGTTCCAGAAAGAAACTACATTTATTGGTTTTTCTTAGGAATTATTAGTGCTGGCATAATTTTTCTCATTTACTTATTCTTGAATATTCAAGATCTCGAGAAGCATTCAGAATATCCAAAAGATCCTCGAGCAGATGCTATCAAAGTTAATTCTTCTCAAACATTGCTGTTCTTTCTCATAGCTGTGTGTTTTGGTTTTATACCTGTTTTGTGGTGGATTTACTATAAAAAGTATTCAAGTCTTTATTATCACCTTAGAAATCAGAGAAATAGTTTTGCACCCTTCAAAATTCCTCATCCAATTTACTATATGCTCCCCTTGATTTGTTCACATTTACTAGCAATAGTTCCATCAATTATTGGATGGGCTTTACAAGTGAATGTACGAAATATAATGCCAACTCTCTTTTGGGGATTATTTGGTGGAATATTAGTTCTCTCATTAATACCCATTGTTTTGGATTATCTCTGGCAGAGAGCATTCAATGCTCATATAAAAACAACCATGGCAAAATTACAAATCATGGGCAAGATTCGAGCCAAAGACACAGAAAACAAGATGTAGTTTTAACGTGCTTTTATAGTGAAAACTCAATAATATACTATGCAGTTCATAGACTCACGCAATTGTTGCTGGAATTGCGAGTATTTACGAGTAGATAATTTTTGCTTGGCAAAAGGAAAATACATCCTTTCAAAGAACACAAACAAAACCAGAGATTGTTCACTTTTTAGTTGTAAAAATCTTCAGCTAAGTAATGATATTAAGGAAATTAAAACTGCAAGTGGTAGAGAAATCAAAGAAATCCTTCTTGAAGTTCAAAATGAATCAGCCACTAATTCTATGAGACAAGAATCAGCTGAAAAGAAGTGAGATATACAAAAATTCCTGAAAAAACAAAAACATTTTCCGAGCTGTCAAATTCCCATAATTCGAATATTATTTTGTAACCATTTGCTTCGTACCCTAGATGTGTGAGAATTGTTGAATTGAAGTTAAATGTCGTTTCAGTTTGTGTATTTGGCCCCCACTGTTCTTCTCTATTCAGAACTTTGCTTTTCCAATGTTCTTCATGGAAATAAGTAGAGGTGTTTGATCCAAAGGTATTCTCATCTATTATTAGAGAATACAATCCAATTTTTAATCGAACTTCAAAGAATTTAGCTATTCGATATTGATTTTTTACCATGAAGAATAATGTTATGTTTTCTGATAATCCTTCAGTTTGATTATAAATAACACTCGTTGGATAATTATCGGTTTCATATAGCTCATCAGTTTCGTTATAGGTTAGGACACTTAGTTCTCCATAACCGCTTCCACCAAGTGGAGGTGTGAAAATCATTATTGTGGTGACAATGATGCCAATTAAAGTTAAGACCATTACGATTTGAGCAACAAGCCTGAAATTGACTTCTCTTTTTGCTCTTGGTTGATCTTTACTTGAATTCATTTTTTCACCACATTATTCATCCTCTATGTATATGATCTCCAAGTCTTTGAATTCATCATCACGTCTATTCTTGTACCAATCTCTAGTATTTCTTCCAAAGAAGACAATTATTGCTGCTACGAGAATTATATTGAATGGAATTAGAATGTAAGGGAACAATCTTCCGGTCTTTAAATCAGTAATTAGTTCTGTTGTCTTTGTTATAACTTCTTGTGCTTTAGCATATGCCTCATCATAAAGTCCATTGTTATAATCTTGAATTGCAGTATTTATTTTAGTAATTTGTTGAGTGATATTAATTCCTTCTCTACTTGCTTCTTCTATTTTGGAGAAGGCAGTTGTGATTGCATCATAAGCTTCTGTTTTTGTTGCTCCTGATATAAAATTTGGTTTATTAAATACAGGCAGGAAAAACACAACTGACAAGAAAAGATAGATTATGACAATTTTTCTTGTAGAAAGGGTTCTTTTGTTAAAGATTTTTTTCTTAAACAAGTCGATTATTCATCCTTTATTTCAGTTGTTGATTTCTTTTTCTTTCGTTGAAATATAAATCCATCTCGAGCGAGTTTTATTCTCAATACGAAAGTGATTATCATACAAACTAGTGTTATAATGATCAAGCTTAATCCTATTGATAGTGGTGTAAAGTGAAAGGTATAATTTAGGAATAGTCCATCAAGAATCAATACAAGTAAGCTCAAACCTATTGCTGTAGCACTTCGTTCTAAGAATCTAAAATCATCATTTATTTCTGGAAAAATCGTAGAAGTTAAAGACCAACCTGTTAAGACGAGCATAAAGAAGCTAACTACAGCATATCTTACATAAAAGAAGAAACCACTCTCAACATCTACTAAAACAAATATCAGGACTAAAGCCATGACACCAATACTTGTCCAAAACTCTTTGGTATAATAGTTATTCTTGATAAAATATTCTTTAGGTTTCTTTGGTAGTTCGGTAGATAATGGGATTGGTTCTTGTAAGGTAATTTCTTGATTGATTTCCCTTTCTCTTATTACAGATATTATTTCCTCTTCCGGTATTTCGTATTTCTCTTCAATGATTTCGATTAAGGATCTAACATCCTTTGGTTTTTCTTCAATAAGAACAGAATCTATTTTATTACTAATTTCCTCTTTTCGCGTTGCTGCTTCGATCTTCTCTTTTCGATTGTTTTTACTCTTCTTTTCCTTCGACAAAGATAATTTCTCCTAGAGAAAAAAGGAAGGAATTCTCATTCGCTTCCAATTGATGTCACAGCTGCTTTAGAATCCACTAATTCACCAGGTTTGTCTCTTAATCCTACAAACCAACCAAGTGTTATTATTAGTTGATGCAACCATATCCACATCATCGAGAATGCTCTTACTTTCAGAGCACGATAAATTAGGAATAATCCTACAATTAAAAGTACCCAGAAGAAAAATGGGAACCAAGTTGTTACAATATCTGCTATGTTTTCGTACAGCAGAGGTTTCGTATCCTTTATACCTCCAGTCGCAACTGTCCAAGTAGCCCATCTTTGGACTCCAAGTCTAAGGAAGTTTAGTGGAAAGATAATCACAGGAGTTAAGCCAATTGCAATGCCTTTATTCACTTTCTTTGCAGGCGTTACATAAAGCAACGCAACCATCAAAGCAAACAGCAGAACACCTGAACTAACTACATTCGTAATAAATGCATTATCAGGATTCAGTAATTGATACGTAGATATCCACCCAAACAATTTGGTTTGTTCTGGAACTACCGTTTGGATAGCACCAAATGAAACTGCAATATTATCAGTTGTCATTCCAATAACTCGATTTAAAGCTGGTATTAATCCTATTCCTATAATCACTATCGATATTCCAGCGAATGTAGAGAAAGTTCTCTTAAAGAATGACCATTTGTTCGATTCAATTTCCTCATTAGGATAAAAATTCTTCTTTGTAATTTCTTCTACTCGAGTAGGTTCACCTATTTCTGTTAAAGATTCTTCATAAGAAACAATTTTATCTAAATAAAATGCTTTTCCTTGAATTCTCCAAGTTATACGTTTGAGACCATCCACCATTGCGTCTATCCATGCTCCAAACGTTGAAACTATTCTCACTCCAGTTCGTTCTATAACTAGAGTAAAAATTACAATTCCTACAAAGCCAAAGACTTTACTCAGCATATCATGAGCCCAGAAAAACGCCTTATCAGCATCTCCCCAGAGTTTGTATAAATATTCAGTGAACCAGAAATGAAAAGCAACTCGAAAGGTATTGCCAATGTGCATCATTAGTAAATTAGTTACATGTGCAACTGTTTTATTCTGCCATTTTGCAGGAGTAATGAAAATTAATGCCATTAGTAATGCACCTGCTTCCATGCCGGTGCATGCTCTAATAATTAAGAGAGTTCGTGGGTAAGTACCCAACCTTAATCCAGGAAAATAGGGGGTACCAAAATAAACATTTGAGTTTGTTAATGGATCTGGGTCTATTCTTTCGAAAAATTTTACTGAAAATTCAGTGGTATCCATACCAAATATTGAGTCTAATAACCAAACAGAATTATCTCTCACTAATACTTCAAGAAATTCAAAAGCTCCTATCCAATCTAATACAAAGTAGAGGAAAAACATCAAGACAATGAAAGCAGGGAGAGTCTTCAAAACGAAGTTTAATCTATCTCGAGAAGTATTCGGGTACCAGGATACATAACTCATGAGCATCAGACCTTATGTTGTCTTCTTAACAATTATTCAAAAAGATTTGCTTTGCTTTTCTAAGGTTGCGACTAATACAAATTAATGTTAGCTTGAAAATAGAATCAGAATATTTAGTAACTAATACAAAAAATAGAGTCGCTTATGACTCATTTTCTAACCATTTCTTTATGGTTTGCTGACCGAGTCCGGTTATTTTCCAAAGATTTCGTCTCTCTCTCTTCTCCATTAATACTACATTTTCAAAAAGCATATTTTTTAGATGATATGCAATCGAAGCATAATTAGAACCTGTACCGTCTGTTATTTCTGCAGTTGTGAAGAACTTTAAGGGATTGTCATAAAGGAACTGAAGAATATTATTCCTTTTCTTTAACCCTATACGGGTGTTCCTTTTTTTTCTGAGAATTGCTTCGGAGCGTTCAATTTTTTCTTTTGGCAAATACCTTCCAACCAGTTAAAATAGTAAAATTCCACTGTAATTATACTTATTTTCTTAATTAATGATTTCTATTAGCATCTTAAAAATAAGTTGGTTATAATAGCACATTTTTTATAGAAGCGATGTAAAAATCGACAAAGATTAGTTACAAAGAGATGCAAGTTGATTCCAATGAACAAAACAAAAGAAGAAATTGAAGTCATTAATGGTATTGGTAATGTACGTTTTGAGAAACTCTCAAGATACGCTAAGATTAGAAGTCCATTAGAGAAATTCGAAGTTGTTGAACAAAAAATAGAGTTTCGTAAAGATCCATTAATCAATCATTGGTCCAGAATAAATAAATTAAGAGCTGATCGTATCAAACAAGCATCTGCTCCTGGAGAAGACTTTGAAACTAATTTACAGTCGGTTGTTGAAAATTCTGCAAAGAAGTGTTTCTTCTGCCCAGAGAATTTGACGAGTTTCACTCCAAAGTTCCCTGAAGAATTAGGGTTAGGTGAGAGAATTACTGTTGGAGATTTCAACTTATTTCCGAATCTTTATGTGTTTTCGCAATATCATGCAGTAGGAACCCTAGGTAATAATCACTTTACACAATTAGATAAATTTACACCAAAAATTTGGCAGGAAGCAATAGAGGGGTCAATCAAATTTTTCAAAGCAGTTCATAATTCTGATAAAAACGTAAAATATCCATCTATTAATTTCAACTTTTTACCACCTTCGGCATCATCGATAATTCATCCTCATATACAAGTTATCCAAGATATTAAAGCTACAAAATTAACTGAAAAATTACTTCATAGAAGCCAACAATACACAAATGAGATTAAGAGTAATTATTGGTTAGATCTAATTGCATCCGAAAGAAACCTTGGTGAACGTTTTATCGTTGAAAATGAATTTATGACTTGGTTAGCTACTTTTTCCCCAATGGGCAAGAATGAATTAACAGGAATTGTTACTATCCCGAAAACTGATATTACCACTTTTACAAAAACAGATTCCAAAGATTTGGCTGTAGGACTAACTAAAGCATTTAAAGCTCTGTCCATTGCTAGAGGCGCAACATCAGTTAATATGGCATTATACTTAGGACCTATTGGTCAAGATAGATCAGATGATTATAGGATTAATTTAAAGATAGTAAGTAGACCAAATTTACTTCCGAACTACACAGGTGATATTGGTTTTATGGAATTGCTCCATTCTGAACCAATTGCTGCTGCAAGCCCTGAAAGTATTGCTGAAACCGTACAAAAGTACTTCTAAATCAGAGACCAGAGATTGCTAAAAAACAATAAAATTCTACTTGATTTCCTCATTAATTATTATTTTTTAGCAATAGAACAACCTTTTATTACTTAAATATTGTCTATTAAATATTATTTCACAAAGGTTATATAACAAATAAAACTATTTAAGATTTGATAAATGAGTTATTTATCAAAATTTCATTTACTGAAATTCACTGAAAAGAACAAAACAAAGGTATTCGGAGATAAAAAAGGTTTGAGTTTCCTTAGAAGATTAATTAGCGCTGACAAGAGAAAAGGTTTAGACGGTGGTCCTGCCAAACAACATGTTGCTATAATTGGATTAGATGCTGCAGGAAAAACTACTATTATGAAGAGAATATTACGTTCTGAATACACACTTTCCAAACCAACTTTTGGAGTTAACATCGAAGTTTACAGATATCGAACTTTAGAATTCGTTGTTTGGGATCTTGGTGGTCATGCTCCTATAAGAAAAACATTGTGGAAGAAATTCGTTACTAAAGCTCAAGTTATTGTTTTTGTAGTTGATGCTGCAGATAAAAAGCGTTTCAATCTAGCTAAGGATGTTTTCTATGACTCATTAGAAAACACAGAACCAAATGCTCCTATTCTTTTCTTAGCAAACAAGTCAGATAAAGAAGATGCTGCGTCTTCCGTAGAAGTTATGGAAGCATTAGAACTTCAGAAAATGACTCGCTCTGATAGAGCGTTCAACATGTTTCGTTGTTCAGCTTTAACAGGTGAAGGATTATTCAATGCTTGGGATTGGCTTGTAGATATTGTTGCTAAAGACAAACACGTTCCAACCTGGCATGTCAAAATATTCTCCGCAGTTGCTTTTGATTCAAATGGTAAAGAATTAGACCAAGCCATTTTTGGCAATCCGACGCAACAAGCAAAAGTGGCTACGGCTTACCGGGAATCTATAAAAGAGACTGAACGGTTTGCAAAACAGATGCGAGATTATAATGAGGCTGTAACTGTCTTGGAAATCATGGAAGATTATCAATTAGTTATTACTAAAAACAAGTTATTTGTTTTGGGCATTCTCATAGACGTTAACGACCCTGTTAGTAGGGTTTTGACAATAGCAAGTCGTATTTTCGACGCAATTGAAATGGATTATCTCAAAAAAATATCAGTTTCACTTGAAAAAGTGATTTCAAATTATTTCCCCTTGGATGCAATTTCGTGAAATCACTATAATATTTCTTTTATCCATTATTTTTCTTTTTTATTTACACACCGATAATCATTTATAAAATACTGTTTTTAGATATAGTGAAAAATTACTAATACTATAGCGATTTTCTAAAGAAAGGGATAGAAATCAATGAAGGAAACAAAAAAGACAATAGAAGCATTCTCTGCTTTCCTGCAAAAAAAAGAACATACAATACCTTGGGTACTTTTAATGGGAGAAAAAGGTTCAGGCAAAACGACATTGCTTTATTATCTGCTTTCCTCTAATCGTGACAAAGTTTTCCCAGATACAGCTCTTAATTGGATAGACATTTCCTATGGAGCAGAATGGTTTAAACTGATAGATTTAGGAAAGGAAATCTTATCTGACGAAAAGGTTACAGAATATTTCTTATCAATTGCAGATGGAATTGTTTATGTTATAAATGGAGAAACAGATGAATCACTCAGAGAATCCACAGAGCAGTTTCATAGTATTGTGGATAAAATTCCATCTAATGTACCACTTCTTGTTATAATTAACAAAAGAGATCCTGAGAGAAACATAAAGCTGGGTCAAGTTCTCAGTAATTATGATCTTGGCAGAATTTCTTCTCCAACAGATCCCCGATCATTTCACTTTGAAATTTGTACAATTGTGACTGGGGAAGGCATCTACAGAGCATTTGATTGGTTTGTCTCGAAATTAATGGCTTATGAAGGCTACCATGAGATAGTAAACGTTCATAGAGTTTTAATTTATGATGTAAATGGTTTACTTGATTTCGATGCTCAATTTTCAAGTATAACAGATAGTGAACAAGATGCCGTTTTAATTACTGGTTTATTATCTGCACTTAACTCTATGACGAGAACTTTGTTTAAGGATTCCAGTTTCTTAGATGTTGTAACTGTGGGAGATTATTCCATGGTTCTTGTTTCAAGTAAACAAAAGATCTGTTGTTTGTTTGTTGAAAGAGGTGGAGCTATTGGTAAAGCGAAGCAGATAGCAGAAATGATACTTGATAGATATTTAGAAGAAGGTGAAAGTGGACGAATTGCTATAGAGAATATTGTGGAAGAAAGCAAGCATAAAGATGAAGATATATCCATTTAGCAATTTTTATTAATTTAAAATCAAGATAATGATAATACACTGTAGAGATATCGGTTAAAATAAATATACAAATTTAAAAAATATGTCAATGCAGAATCATTACACAAAAATTGAATAATCATATAAAAATATACCCAAAAAGAAAGGTTGAGAAGAAATGTATGGAATGGAATCGAAAAAAGATCATTTGTTAGGAATCGTGTTTGTGACCTTTGAAGACACTGGTCCCGCAGTAATCTATAATGATACTGATCTCACAGAAGAACAAACACTTACGTTAGCAGTAGAAGGTATGACTATTGTAGGTCTAGATGAGGGATCACAAGGAAAAACATTGAAAGAGAAAAAGGCATCGTTATTTGATACCATGGATGATAAACGTTCTTTCGGTCCGTTACCTGTCCCAGATGCTCAAGATCTTCGTGCAATGGCTATTACTTTCGATGTTGAATCTGTTGATTCATCTGATCATAGAATTACAGAGTTCGGTCGAAAATGCATTTTATTCCTTCTCTTTAGAGAGGATTATACTCGAGAAATTCTTGATGCATATGGCTTAATCAAACCATATTTCTCTGTTATAGTTAGAGATATTAACACGGAAAATGATCTAATTCATGCAAACTTACTGGATATGTCCCGAAAGATGGGTTTACTCTTTTCAGGGAAACTCCCAAGAGTCTTCACACTTATGGATGATGGCTCTCCAAAAGAGCTAATAGGAAAGAAAATTCCTGCGTCAGATGTTTTCTTGGTTGCAGATAAAAACAAAAACACCTTATCAATTCTATTCTATCATCCTGATCCAACAGTTTGGAGAAGAAGACAGATATACAAGAGTGCTTCGAAATTAAATTCAAGTGTCTTTAAGAATAAATTGAAAGTTATCACTGTTACTGAGATAGAAGAGATGTCTGCAATACTTGATAGGTTAAATGTATCCATTGAAAAAATATTCTAGTCCATGAGTAAAGGCAGATTCGCTTTTCCTCATTTATTTCTTATTTACCGTTGTGTCTGTAGAAACGAATAGCTTTATATTAAATGTAACATTTTAATGATTTATTAAATCAAATTTCTGTAAGATCGAAAGCATTAGAGGCACTGCAATTGTCAAAAATCATTGCTAAGGTTGTATTTGGTGGGGATGGTGGAGTGGGAAAAACCACACTTATCCAGCGTTATCTTACAGGAGAATTTATTGATACAACTAAGTTAACTATTGGCGTTGGATTCCACATACATCAGATGAGCTATCAAGGCAGAGACATATCTTTGAGTGTCTGGGACTGTGGGGGACAAGAACAATTCAAACAAATGGGTATTTTTGATAATTATTTCAGAGGAGCACTTGTTGCAGTCTTGATGTTTGATTTAACTCGAGCCTTATCAATTGGTGGTCTTGATACTTGGTACGGTTTCGTAGACCAAAATGTTAAAACTGACATAATAATTATTGGAGGTAAAAGTGATCTACCAAGAGATCCTCTCCTTTCTGATGATTTAATTGAAGAGACAATCAAGAAGTATAATGCTAACAGATATATTGAAACTTCATCTGCAAATGGACTTGGGGTAGATTTAGTATTTAATGAAATCGCTCGAATGTCATTAGATAAAATACCTGATTTGTATTGAAATCGTTAGAGATTATATTTCGTTTTTATTTCATTTATCCGAGTAATAACATTAGGTATAGCAGCTTCTACCTCTTTTGAAAGTCCAACACCAAAGCCTTCTATATTTTTTACTTGCACTCCAATAATCATTATTTCCTCTGGAAGCTTAAAATCCTTTAATGCGAAAGCAAGTTTTAATGCTGTTAAGGCATCGAATCCATGTGTTGAACTTAATCCTCTGACTTCTGGGAGATTCTTATCCTTAATATGAAATTCAACAATCTCTCCAGGTTTAAGGTCTTCAATATCAACTGCATCTATTATAATTACGTATTTCCAACCATCAAGAGCTAAAGCAATATCTACTCCACCCGTCCCTAAATCAGTAATTTTAATAGTATCAGGAAAAAGGATTTTTTCTAATTCTTGAATAATTCTAATTGCTATTCCGTCATCTAAACGAGTTAAATTCCCAATACCAATAATGTGTAAATCTTTTCTTTTAGGCACTGTGATTCATTCCGTTTGATTTGGGATTAGATCCTCCTTTAGATTATAGAGATGATGTTTGTGCTCTTTGTTTTACGTTACGATTTAAAATGAAGTTAATAATAACGCTAACACCTTTCATTATACCTATAAACATTAATCCCCAAATTAAGACATTGGTAATAGCTGTAATCCAGCTTGAATTCCCTACTTCAACACTAACCACTGATAATGCAGAGATAACGTTGTTTGTTATATGGATAAAGATAGCTGATTCAATACCATATTTTACAAATGCGTAACTAAGAAAGAATCCAGATAAACCTGCTTGCACAATCTTCCAAGCACCCCAGCTACCCGTCCAACCTTCCCAATGAGCAAAACCGAAGATTAAAGATGAAGCACCAATTAAGGACCATTCCAGATAACCGATTGATTTGTATTTACCTCTAATAGCAAGGAAAATATCATAAATTTTTAGTTTTTTCTTCTCAACCTTTTTTTCCAAAGATATTGAATCTGTTTTAGTATTTTCTTGAATTATATAACGTATCAAAATAACAAAAACCATTGGAACCCCAATTAGAATAAGTCTGAAGCTAAGTTCTTCAAAAACACCAGCCCAAGCAACAGCGATTATTGAAACGAATGGATCTTCTGCAATTGGAGTAGTATCAGGTACAGGAATAAATGGACCTAATATTAGAATAATAATTATAGAAGAAATCATAGACGCTCCTAATAATTCAATTGATTTTATGAAAGACAGGTTTTTTATTGTGTAAAATGCAGTAGGCATAATCCCTTTCTTTTCTTCTAATGGACTTAGTTTGAGAATATGAAGTTCTTGTTGTGAAATGGATTTTTCAACATCACTATCTAAGAGTTTTATAGAATCGTCTTTCTTTTCAGTTTCACTATTCACATCATGAACAGAACGATTTCTCTTAAGTAAATATTTCACAAATGTTGGTAAAGTCATGAGTAGAATACAGGAAAAGTAAATGAAGAATAACAGTATGTAAAGATTGAATTTAGTCATATTAATGGGTATAATAAATATGTAAAACAACCAGAAGTATTCATTTATAGATACAATTTCATTTGGATTATAGAAAATCCAACCAAATATAGAGATTATTACAAAAATTGCTACTAAACTTGAGAATCCTAGAAAGAGGAATCTTAACACTTTATAGAGACCTTTCCAGGCATCATTATCAGGTTTATACGCAAGCAAAGAAATTCCTGCAGTCATAAGAATGACACATGGTGGGAACATCATCCCTATAATTGCACCGTAATATGCAGCATCAGTTATTTCGGTACCTACATCTCCAATAATTTCAGCGAAAATTTCTGATTGAGAAATAAAGATGAAAACAAATAAATTTACGAGTGCACCAATACCTAATATTATGAATATAATTCCGAAAACCGTGGCAATTGTGTTTCTTGATTCCAATTTCTGTTTTCTTTGTTGTTCTCTAAGTCTCTCTTGAACATCTGGTGGTAGTTGATGAAATGGAGTATATACTGATTGTTTGTCACTAGCAATAGTAATTGGAAGTGATTTTCGTGCACTTTGTGTCGATTGCTGGGTCAATTTCATTGGGGCGCCACAATAACTGCAATAAGAATTGTAGATTGGAACCTCTACTCCACATCTACTACAATTAACTTTATCTACGAAATGATGACCACAAAAATTACAGAAAAGGTTTGTCTGAGGATTTTTCTCACCACAATTGGTACAAATAATTGACTCATTGTCAGTTTCAGAGTCAGTTTCTTTTTCTTCATTGAGTGAATTATTTTTCTCCTCTTCCATTAATGAACCACCTAATCATTTGAAATTAAATTCACTAATCAATAGTGTTATTATTACAGTTCGTATTTTAAACAATTGCATTCTTTTTTTATTGGATTTTTAGTTTAGAGGTTTTTAAAGAAATTTTCTGTAAGAATAATTAGTAGATAGGTAAAAGCAATAACACAAATATGAGAAATAAGAAGGTTGTAACGATCTAATGAGTAAGATTTCCGGTATATTACTTGATTTTGATGGTGTTTTATCCTCTATTGTCGTAAGATTGGGGTGGCCGTTCTATCATGCATTAAAGAAAGTAAAACCTAATGCAAGAAAAATGGAAATCCTGTACTCCCTTAATGAAATAATGAATATGTACTTGCAGGAAGAAAATCGCAATCTATTTTATGTTCCAAAAATGGTTATAAAAATAAGTCGAAATCTTCAATTAAATTATTTTCAAATGTTTAGATTCGTAGTCTATCTTCTTGTTTTAATAAGGAAAAATAACAACAATATTGCTCCTGAGGATCAAGCAGATGATGTTTTGAAATTTGTTACAAAAAATTACAAAACAGCTATTGTAACTCATGCTGAAAGAGAAGTTATTCATTCTGCTTTTAAGAAATTCAAGTATCTGAAGGACATCGATATAATAATCACACAACAAGATATGAGATACACAAAACCACATCCTGAAGGATTAAATAAAGCAATGAAGTTTTTGGGATTAAAACCAGATGAGACTATTTTTGTTGGAGATTTGCCACATGATATACAAGCAGGAAAAAGAGCAGGAACTATGACTTGTGCAGTTGTTAATTTCGAAGGAGCTGAGCAAGGCAAAAGAGATGTTCTGAGACGTTTTAAACCAGATTTCATAATAAATCATGTAAGAGATTTACCAAAGCTTCTTAGAAAATTAGAAAAGAAATCTCTGTTAGGTTATTAGCTAGAATCATCTGATATGAGTTTAGGAATATCAATAATTATAATCGATCCTTTCTTTTGATCTTTTTCATCTCGATCTTTAACTGAGATATAACCATTGAAACTCTCAATAATAGCTTTAACAAGAGTGAGTCCAAATCCAGAACCATGGATGGTACCTTTGCTTCTCGCGTATCTATCGAAAAGGAATTTCTTCATTTCCTCTCCAATTCCTGGACCTTGATCCATGAATTCAATTCGCCAATAGCCATCAAAATCTTCAGAAGTAGATATATTGATATCAATTATGATTTCATCACTTCGATCATACATAACAGCATTATCTAAAATATTGAAAAATGCATCTTTTAATAATTCATTTCCTAAAGTGAAATATTTCTTTGTTTTTATATTATGATTTATTGTTATCTTTCGCAGATCGAATTTATCCAAAAGTGCCTCTTTTGCTTTCTCTAAAGCAATAATGATATCATACGGTGTGTAATCATATCCTTTCCGTTTGATTTTGAAGAATTTGTCCATATTTGCAATTAGCTCACCAATACGCAAAATTTCAATTCGACTTTTTCTTTGTTTAATAATTGAATCTGTAAGATTTGATTCAACTTTCAGCAATGACAAATCTATTTGGGATAATGCATCTTGACAGAGATTCAAAACGTCATGAAATAATAAATCACTGTAAAATTCTAGTTCACCTTTCTCTTCTCGAAGAGAATTTACTAGTTGTCTCAAATCACTTACAGGATCTAAAACTAAAATGAACCCAGCTTTCTCTTCAAAAGAGATTGGAGAAACTTGTACTCTGAAAGGCAAAGGCATTCGATCTTTTCTTATGCAAGTTATTTCTCCTACAAAATTTTTCCTTGTAATGTAAATCTTATTCATCTCACTAAGAAGTTCTTTAGTTGCATCCTTAGTTTGGAATAATAAGCTAATATCTTCTCCTGTTAATTCTTCAGCAGTATAATGGAGAATTCTTTCAGCAGAATTATTTATCCAATTTATCTTTTGATCAATGACACTTAGTATTAGTGACTCACTGTTATTCATTATTGATTTGAAGAAATCAACAGCATTTACTGACGACGGAGAGGTCTCAATTGTACGCTGCCTGAATAATAAAAGAATACCTTTTGATAAATCATTTCTGTCTAATGCATAACCATGTATTCTTGTTGGGATTTCTGTATTATCTTTTGTTTTTAGGATTCCTTCATAAAATAGCTCGCGTTTACTCTTTAAATCTCTATTACAGGCAAGGAGATATTTAGCATATTCATCTTGATTTTTAAATAAAAATTCTAACGCTTGATTTTTCACTTCGTTGTGTTTATAGCCGAAAAATTTTTGCCAATTCTGTGAAGTCCAAAAAACCTGATTGTTTTTTATGAATAATACTGGCGTTTTGATTACATTTATCATAATTTCAAAATCGCGATCTTCCGAGAAAGCTCTGATAGGCATGAGTTCATCTGTGATATCAAATTCAACTAATAAATAACCAATATGTTTCTGAGATTCTGATTCCATAAACTTTTGAGAAATACCTCGTATCCGTCGCATTTCCCCTGATGGTTTAAAAATACGATATACGATAGGTATGGAATAACCATCTGGTTTAAATTTCGAGAAATTTTCTTTAACCAATTTCCGGTCATCAGGATGTACATATCCGTATGTTGTTAGGAACTGAAAATCATCAAAAGAATATCCAATAACCTTCTCAGAATTTTGAGTAGTATAAAGTAATTCTTCAGTTAAATCAATAAGAGTAATTCTGATGTTTAATAAATCTTCAAACATACTTGCCCACATAACAACATCATGTTCATCTAGTATGTCTGTATATTTGGTGACCTTTGTTGATTTGGAAGAAATCTTCTCTCCATCTAGTTCTTCTCTATTAATTCGCATCAGAAGTACAAATCCGTAAACTACTTTGTATTTACAATTAATATATTTAATTATAATGACTCACAAAAATCTTGAAATTAGTGTTAAGAAAAGAAAAATCGAAAATTATTAGACTAAACAAACAATGACAGAAAAAAAAATGATTTGAGAATCTGTTTTTAAAATAAATCAAGTATTCAGCTATATTAAAAAAGAAAGACTATGTATAACTATAAAGGTTGTACGGTTATTTTCTTGTTTGGAAAAAAACCAAAACCGGAGTGTCGACGATGGGTACCAATAAGGAGATTCTATTTGTAGACGGTATTTCTAAGCTTTTCGGTAAAGCAGGCTCTGCTCAAAGTGTTGTTGCTTTAGATAACATTTCTTTCTCACTAACTCCCGGTGCGAATTCCATTCTTGGTCCAAATGGAGCGGGAAAAAGTACGCTGATCAAGATTTTACTTGGTTTTCTTAAAACAGATAATGGAACAGCACAAGTACTTGGCTATGATATATTTAAAGAAGGAAAAAAAATAAGAGAAATTGTTGGCTACATGCCTGAAACCCACACTTTGATACCTGGTGTAAATGCAATCAAACAAGTTTCTCTTTTAGGAAGGATTGCTGGTCTGCCTAAATCCGAAGCCATGCAAAGAGCCCATGAGACTTTACAATACGTTGGTCTTGATGAAGCTCGGTATAGAAAAGTTGATGAATTTTCAACTGGGATGCTTCAAAGATTGAAGCTGGCCCAATCTATTGTTAATGATCCAGAACTAGTGATCCTTGATGAACCTACAAATGGTTTGGATCCAAAGGGGAGATTAGATATGATTGCTTTAATTCGTGAAATCAGTAATGATCACGCAATCAATATTATTGTCTCTTCTCATCTTCTCCCTGATGTTGAAGCAACTTGTGATTACGCAACAATACTTAATCTTGGGAAAGTAGTTGCTCAAGGGGGAATTACAGAGCTCACTGGTCAAGAAGCTAAAAGTCAAGAACAGAGATTAATGAATGTCCGAATTAAAGGTAATATGATTGATTTTCTTGTTGGGCTAAAAGATAATGGGTTAGCATTTCAAGTTGTTGAAAAAATTATCCAGATTCCTTTCTTAGAAGATGATATTGCCCAGCGAATTTTAAAAATAGCTTACAAGACAAAGGTGCAAATAAGATCTATATCTCCTCGAAAAGCTATTTTAGAGGATGTTTTTGTTCACAAAATTGAAAATGTTCAAGAAATAAGAGAAGAAAACACAATTTTCGATGGAAGTAATATGGCAATTACTGCATCAGAACTAGAAAATCTAATTCCTTTTGTAAATCCTGAAGAAGAAAAGGGTCCATTGGTGAGAATTGAAGACAAATATGTACGGAAAAAGGATTTCGACAAAGCTGTGAAGAAGTTGCAAAAGAAAATTAAGAAAAATCAAGGAGAAAGTGAAAAATGAGTGTCTTTGATCGTAGTTACAGAAGATATACTGGAGATCTAAAAGGAAGATGGTCGAGAATTTGGGCCATAGCAACTAGCACTTTTCGTGTTCAATTCTCAGGCAAAAAAATCATCTTCTTACTTATTCTATGCAATTTACCAGTAATATCATTCACATTAATGATTACATTTATGACAATATTTTCCCCAGCAATGGTCACATCGTTTATTTTAGAAATTTTTGGAACTGTAGATGTTGCTATGTATACAGTTATTAATTTCACATTTAATCCAGGACTAATCTTCTTACCGATAGTTTTTATCTGTGCGTTAAATGCAGGAACTATTGCTAATGATAAGAAACACAATAGTTTAGCATTATATATGGCAAAACCAATAGAGAGAATTGATTATATCACAGGAAAAGCAATTTCGATTTATATGGTATCATCGTTCGTTACATTAATACCATGGTTAGTCTTTATGATTGCATTCACACTACTAATGGGAATTAGCGGAGCACAATTCACAGATACTCTCTGGATCTACTTGTCAACAGCTGCTTCAGCATTAATAGTAATCCTCTTTCTTGGTTCAATAGTTCTAATGTTTTCTGCAATGAGTAGTCAAAGTGTACTGGCTGGAATCCTATCAATAATGATTTTGTTTTTACCATCACTTATTACAGGTGTAATTGCAAGTGTACCTGAGCTAAATGTGGATTGGCTCAATTATTTCTCGATATCAGCATTGCTTACGGCTGCAATTCATGTAATCTTCGGATTACCAGATTTTGATACCTCAATCTTTGGAGGTTTCTTTGAGAGTAATATACGTGGAAGTATAGCAATTATTGTTGTTCTTGGTATAATAGTAACAACTATTCTCTTAACCATCAATCAACTCTACAAGGAGGAAATACATTAATGAAAAGTTACTTCATTGAAACTTATGATCTGAACAAATGGTACAAAGAAGTAATGGCTTTGAACAAAATCTCTGTAAAAATCGACAGAGGTATAGTTGGACTTCTTGGACCGAATGGTGCTGGAAAATCAACTTTTCTGAACATTGCTACAGCTCAACTTAGACAAAGCTCTGGGGAAATCTTTGTAGAGGGACATGAAGTCTGGAACAACCCTGAAATTTTGAAGAAAATTGGTTTTGTTCCAGAACAAGAAAAGCTTTTGGAATGGATGACTGGTCGCAAATTCGTTAGGGAATTGGCAAGATTAAGTGGAATTCCAAGAGAGCAAGCTGAGAGAGCAGCGAGAGATGCTATTGAAATTGTAGGGCTCAC
Organism: Candidatus Heimdallarchaeota archaeon; assembly: GCA_030629105.1. GTDB lineage: Archaea > Asgardarchaeota > Heimdallarchaeia > JABLTI01 > JABLTI01 > JABLTI01. The sequence goes on along the minus strand of DAOVPS010000003.1, from coordinate 5,715 downwards.
AGGAAGTATGGATCGTGCAATTAAAGGTTATTCAAAAGGTATGAGACAAAGAATTAAAATTGCTCAAGCAATTGTTTATGATCCCCAAATATTATTCTTAGATGAACCATTACAATCAACAGATCCAATTGTAAGAAGAGATTTAGTGAAGCTAATACAAGCACTAAGTAGAGATCATGGAAAGGATATCTTAATCTCCAGTCACATTCTACATGAAGTTGAGAGAGTAACCTCGAATATCCTTTTAATATTCGCAGGTAGAGCAATAGCACAAGGAGATATTAGTAGTATCAGAGATTTGATGGATAAATATCCGCATACAATTCGCATTCGTACAAAAGATAGGAAAAAACTAGCAACTATATTATTAGATTATGATTTTGTTCAGAACATCGAAATGGATGTTCTAAATGATGATTATATCGATATCCGAACAGCGGATCCAGATAAATTCTATTGCTTAATACCAGAAATCGCTATTGAATCGAAACTGGAAATTTATGAGATGACCAGTCCAGATGCAGGATTGGAAGCAGTCTTTGATTATCTTACAAGAGGTTGGTAGGAGGAAACAACATGGAAGAACTTTATAATGATTTAACCAAGTATGAGAAAAACCACAAGTGGTCAAATAGATTTGGTTCATTGTATAAATTGTACTTGAGTAAGCTCTGGTCAACTATGATTCGAGACAAAAAAACTTGGATTTTTAATATACTCGTACTTTCACCAATTATTGCGGGACCCATAATTGCTTTAGCAGCACAATATATTGATGCTGATGATTATTTCAAACTTTATTCAGACATTATGTTCTTGGGATATTTCGGAATAATTATTCCTTTGTTTACGATGTATATAGCTTCGATGATGTTTAATGATGAGATGGGTGATAAATCAATAACCTACTTAACTTCAAGACCAATAAATAGATTCGAACTCGTAATTGTGAAATATTTTAGTTATTTATCTATAGTCCCAATCTTTACCGTTATTGCTACGGGTCTGAATTACTTGTCTTTTGCTATATTCGGAGGTTTCGAGTACTTTGATATGGCATTATGGTTTTTACTTATAACATTCGTTGCTTCCGCTGTTTATGGAGCATTCTTCATGTTTGTTGGATTATTGTTTAAGAATCCCCTCTGGTTTGGGTTGTTCTTTGTCTTCATTTGGGAATTCGTATTTGCTAGTTTCTCACAGACACTCAACAAATTAACTATCGCGTATTACATTAAATCATTGATAGTAGCTGATCCATATAGCGATGGAAGAGTTTCTCCCGCAATCGTAGGACTAAATCAAGCGTTTCAATTTTCGTTTTATGACAATCCTGCAAATACTATAAACTTCTCAATTGTTTTAGCAGTCATAGTTGTAGTTTCAATCACTTTAGCATGGTCGCTTCTCCAAGGGGACAAATTCAAGATACCATATCAAGCTGGGAGACGTCCAGGTGGCTGGAAATACTATCTAAAAGAAATAAGAAGTTTCTTGATTACAATGGGAATTTTATTCGTCACCTTAGGATTAGTTGTAGGTCCTGTTAATGGTGTTAGAAAACCAGCAAAATCATTAACTTTCTTTAGCTTTGATATTGATAATGATATTGAATGGTTTGAAGGTGTTGACCCTCCTTTACCATCACTGGGTGAAATGGGATATGGTGACTATCTATCGTATACTGTAACAAGTGGAGATGAACTTAATATAACATATACAATGTCTACGTATCATCCCTCATATACGGCTGCTGGAATAATTTGCACTGAAGAAGCTTGGGAGATATTTTTCGAAGATACGCAATTACTTTGGTATGATTTTGCCGAGATTTATTCCATACAATACTTCAATACGACACTATATGCTGAATTCATTGATGATTATGAGCAATTGGCAAGTGATTTTTTGGAAAATACAACTGAATATACATATTACAGCGAGTATGCACCTGCAACAATTGATTTTGTTTCCATAGAGAAAACTGATATTTACATTGCATCAATTATCACTAATTTCGATTTAGGTACTCCTTACATTAGAGGGGGTATGACAGTTACAGTTGATGGTGAAATTTTCAGAAGAAGTGGATATTCCTTTGGTTGGATTTTGTTTGGTTTTGGCATAGTAATATCTGGTTTCGCAGTTTACTCTTTGATAACGTATAGAAGCTCGGATGAAATAAAACGTTATGAAGAACAAATTAAACAATACAATAATGAGAGCCTTAATCTCGAACAACAAAAGGAAACTTTGAAAGAAGAATGATTTATAAGTCAAGAGTTATTCTTGACTTATTTTTTCAGACAAAAAGCAATTAATTCTCTTATACATCATGTGTTAGTGTACATATTTCAAACAAAGCGATATCAAAATGTCCACTTTATCAAAAGATTTTTCTTAATTCACTTCTATTTGAAATTATAATGCTGGGGTATTAACAGTGAAAATAGATGAAAAAGATAAACTTATCCTAGGGGAATTAGCAAAAGATGCTCGATTACCTACTAAGAGAATTGCAGCAAATTTAGATATTCCAAGAGTAACAGTTCACACTCGCATTGAAAAAATGAAGCTGGAAGGAATCATAAAGAAATTTACCATATTAAAGGACTTTAAGAAAATTGGTTTATCAGTAACAGCTTTCGTTTTTGTATCTTATAATCCTCAAGACAATATTTCACAACAATCAGTTGCTGAGAAAATATCACAAATGGAGAATGTTTTCGAAGTTCATCTTATATCTGGTGAGTGGGATATGTTGGTTAAACTTAGAGGAGAATCCTTAGACCATATTGGAAAAATCGTTTTGGATGACATACGCACTCTAAAGGGAGTAGCTAAAACTATTACCTGTCCTTCCTTTTCAAGCATTAAGAATGGAGTTTGAGAAATTTCTATTAATTTTCTTCAATTCTGAAAATTAAGATATAGGGACGTGTAAATTTGAGTGGTTTTTTCTAAGGAATCGATATATACATGCTCATCTGCACCATGCAAATTACTTCCTTTAGGTCCAAAATGAATGGTAGGTATTCCTCCTTCGCCCATGAAAGTATTAGCATCTGTAATCATTTTCATATAAGCAGTTTTTGGCGTTTGAGATAATATTTCCTTAAAAGATACTTCTAACGATTGGAAAAGTTGATTGTTTTTTGAAATTTTATAGGAATTATAATATGGTGGGATGATTTCTATGCTTACATTAGATTTAAGTTTTAGATCAGTTATTAATTGTTCAAAGTCCTTTTTTACTGATTCTTTTGTTTCTCCAGGCAAGGTGAGACGATTCAAGATTATCTCGCAGTGTTCTGGAACGATAACACTATATGTCTTGTATCCTCCATCAATCTTTAATACACAATAAGAAACTTTCCCGAAATCAAAATCATGTGGAATTTTGTAGTTGCCAATAAAAGAAGAACTTGTTTTTGAAATTTCATCAATAATGCTAACAATTCGAGAAGCATCAGATACAGCATTTACTCCTTGCTCTGGACGAAAAGCATGAGCAGAGACGCCTTTTACTAAGATTTTGAATAAAACCTTTCCAGTCATTCCTAAAGGTAGAGGGCTCATTTCTGAATCGCCAAACAATGGTTCTGCAATAAGAATACCATCTGTTCTTCCCTTTCCAAATATTGGATTCTCCAACATTTTTTTCGCACCAATTCCATACCCCTCTTCATCTATTACAGCTGTAAAATGAATAGTTCCAGCTATATCTTCTCCAGAATCTAGCATGGCTTTGATGGCAGCAATCTGGCAAGCAATACCACTTTTCATATCAGCTGAACCTAGACCGAAAAGTTTCTCTCCGGAGAACACAGGTATGAAAGGATCATGGGTCCACTCACCACAAACCTCTACAGTATCAAGATGTCCATTGAACGTTAGAGTTTTTCCGGTTTTACTGAATGAATGCTGAGCATACAAGTTTGGACGATCAGGCTCTACCTCTTCTAATTGTATAGCTAAACCCAAATCCTGTATTTTTTCTGCTAAAAAAACAGCGAGCTCTTTTTCCTTACCGATTATTGAGTCTATTTCAATCATTTCTTCTAGTAGAGAAAAAAGATATTTAATATCTATTTTTGAATGGACTTTTTCTTTGATTTCTTTTAGATTGCTCAATTGGAAACGTCCTACGATATAAAATACAATTAAGAATTAGTTATAATAAATTCTCCTAAAAAAAGAAATAAATAAAGTGAAGAAAGCAGGATTTATTCTTCACTCTTTTTCTTATCGTACAATCCGATATACGGAGCTCGTTCTCCTTTATCGTATCGTTTATACGGATCCTTGATGAATGCAACCAAAATCTCTCCTATAATGAAGAACAGCAAGATACTAGCTAATGCTATTCTGAAGGAATGATTGACTGATAATGACGCAACTGTAATCCCAAGAACCATCATACCTGAGAATATCAATGGAGAAGCAATTGCACTAACCCTACCAGCAATCTTTTGGAACCCATTGTATTGTGCAAGTTTGGACGGAGGAGCCAGGACCATAATGAATTGGCGACCAATTATCCAAATACTGCCAAAACCTATACCAATGCAAATTGCTCCAAAAAACATAATCCACCATGGGATTACGTGTATAAGCGTGTTGTAACTCCAACCATTCCAAATCAATTCTGTTTTGTATTGCAATCCAGCTAGCATTGTAATAATGACGCCAGACATCCATGCTATACCACTTATCAGAAAAGTTACTTTTGGACCTTTGTTCTTTAAGATTCGACCAGTTACGAATCCAAAAACAATTGAGAGTAAAATTGCAGATAAGATGATAATATAAGTTAAAGTAGAATCTTGTACTCCAACTGCGCCTTCAATGACGGGTACCATGAAAAGTATCGTAGTATTTGCAGCATCAACCAAGAAAAACCATCCAATAAAGAACAATATCGAGTTTCGATCCTTGGCAATTGTTTTTAGTGACTCTTTCAAAGAACCAAGAGATTTTAGCAGATTTTCCTTTGGTTTTAGATTGCTGGGATTTTCTACTTCTTTATGAAAGAGATATGGTATTGAAAAGAGTATAATTAAAACTCCAGCAACTACGAATACATAACGGAGATTGCCTAAATTAACTTCAGGAATTGGTTGATTGGCAAGCTCCCAAATATTAGTGTTTATAGGAGTCCATTTTTCTGTAGTAGAACCAAGCCCATTGAGCACAAGCCCAACAAGAACTCCAAAGATTGATCCAAAAGCAGCTAGTGCTCCACCAATAGCTTGAGTCATACTGCGATTTTCTGGTTCTGCAATAAATGGTATTTGGGAGTCATATAGCATCCGACCATTTTGATACATGAAGTTTGCAATTACGAATAATCCGCAAGCCCACCAAAAGTTTTCCCAAACAGACATAAGTATTGTTGATGTGACCATTATTGATGCAACAATAATTAAAATGGGTTTTCTTTTCCCGAGAGTATCAGAAATTGCTCCAATTATTGGTCCCAATATAGCTACGAGGAGATTTGATCCCGCCATAAAAATAGCGACAATTACGAATGTGTTAACATATGACCAACCATTTAGTACACCTAGGAGCATAGCAAATGGCGTAAATGCTAAGCTTATAACCGTTTGTGAAAAGAAGGTGTCAGCTAAATCATAACTGTACCATAAGAAAGTATTTCTTCTTTCTGTTTTCTTTGACTCCAAAGCTGTTTCTTCTAAATCTTTAATAGTT
>DAOVPS010000091.1:0-12323 GCA_030629105.1 Candidatus Heimdallarchaeota archaeon | reverse complement strand
TTTTCATGCGGAAGATTAACTTCTGCAGTGTCTTCTATCGAGATGATTTTTGCATCTGGTAGAATAAACATGGATATACAATTTAGTAAGGTTGTTTTCCCGGACGCGACTCCACCAGCAATCATAACTGAATGTCGATTTTCGATGACAAACCAGTAAAATGCTCCAATCAGTGGGTCCATAGTATTGAGTAAAACGAGATCAGTAATGGTCATAGGATCAGATCGGAATTTACGAATAGTAAAAGTAGAACCCCTCTGAGTAACTTCTTTACCATAAGTAATATTGATACGACTTCCATCAGCTAGTGAAGCATCAACAATAGGATTTGCTACACTAATATGACGACCAGACCTCTGAGCTAGCTTAATTACGAAAGAATCTAATTCCTCTGCATCATCAAAGACAATATTTGAGGGAATGGATTCATGTTTCCTATGCCAAACATAAAGTGGAACGCCAACACCGTCACATGAAATATCTTCGATCATGTGATCTTTTAGCATTGGTTCTATTTTTCCAAATCCGAGCAAGTCTCTCTGAACATAGTACAGAATTCTATCAAAGGATTCCTCTTTCAATTTCAAATTGTAATCCTTAACAATATCAAAGACTTTTCTTCGGAGATATTCTGCGGCACGATCTTTTTCTTTCAGAAGAGAGAAATCAACGTCTAATTCCTCAATGAGTATTTGTTTGATAATCTTGAATTTTTCTTCTTCCTTCTGCTCTAACGGAACTTCTACAACAATATATTGTGTTCTATTAGATAGAGGATCTGTTTGAATCAAACAATAGCTAAAGGGAGGAATTAGTGGATAAGTTTCCTCAAGAACTGGAGCAGATTCAATTGAGGAGACGGATCTAAACTTTTCATCTTCTGGAGGGATTTTTTCTGACATTTTTTCTGCACACCTTACTATTACCAAATAACAATTTTAAATGAGTCGGTTCCTTCAGTTCTTTGAAAACTGATGAAATGCTGAAGTTCACCGCTTGTGATTAATGGTAAACCATTACCTGCAACATTACTTAATGTGACATTTCTCCAAGGAACAGTTGTTTCAAACTGAGCAGAACCAACAGCCTGATCAGAGGTATCGGTTGCTTCTATAAAGAAATGTTTTGCATCCGGGAGAGCTGTGAATGAAACTTCATATGAATGCCCTGAAACATCATAAGGAAGAGTCAAGGAACGATTAATCATAACTTGAGTTAATGGGTCCATACTTAAGCCTAGTTCTAAGATGTCCTTCAATTCATTAGCAATAATAGTTGCAATCTCATTCAGTTCTACCTCTATAGTATTCTCTAGTGTACTTTGATTGATTGCATTGAAGGTGATAGTAACACCAGCAATAGTTAAGACGCCTATAGCGACGACAGATATATACATGACCCAATCTGAAGCCATTTTTTTATCTCCGAAATGCTCTCATTTAGATAATATTGTAATATCAACATCAGTTGATAAATCTATTCTTTGTGAATTTCCGAGCGTATGCTCTTTTCAACTATTATATTATCATCAAAAAATCTTTTCATTCTAACAAATAAAGTTTTTCCAAAGAAAAAAATTCTAAAATAAAAAAAGGAAAGTAATATTGGAATAAAATCCAATATCAACTATTATCATTTTAGTTTCTTTTTAAGAAGTTTAGGGACCTCGCTAAGTAGACGAGCAACACCAACACCTGCTTCTTCGAGAACTTTAATCTTAGAAGCAGCAGTGCCTTTTCCACCAGAAACAATAGCTCCAGCGTGGCCCATTTTCTTGCCAGGAGGTGCTTGTCTTCCGCCAATAAAAGCAACGACTGGTTTTGAAACATGTTTTTTAATGTACTCTGCTGCATGTTCCTCTTCAGTTCCGCCAATTTCTCCAATTAGAACTATTGCTTTTGTATTAGGGTCTTTTTCGAATAATTCAAGTCCTTCTACAAAACCCATCCCATGACTTGGATCGCCACCAATACCGATACAGGTTGTTTGACCTATTTCTTCTTTAGTCATATTCCAAATGACTTCGTACGATAGAGTCCCACTTCTAGCGATAACACCGACATTACCAGGTTTAAAAATAACATTAGGCATTATTCCTAACTTGCACCCATCTGTTGAAACTAAGCCAGGAGTATTTGGTCCCAATATTGTTATTCCTTTTTCTTTTGCTTTGGTAACAGCTCTTGCAGCATCCCAAACTGGGACGTGTTCTGTTATTACAATTATGAGTGGAATATTTGCATCTATTGCTTCATTCATTGCTCCACTAGCGAATTTTGCTGGGACGAATATCACTGTGGCATCAATTTCATGTTTTTCTTGTGCTTCCTTTATAGTATTGTAAACAGGGACGCCATTGACTTCTTGTCCTCCTCTTTTTGGAGTAACACCAGCAACAACTTTTGTTCCATAATCTATCATTGCTTTAGAATGGAATGTTCCTTGATTTCCAGTTATTCCTTGGACTAGAACTTTTGTATCTTTATCTACTAAAATTTTCATTTTTCCACCCTACCATTATTTTGATTTGGCAATTTCTACTGCTCTCTTTACAGCAGGTTCCATTTCAGTAAAAGCGTTCATTCCCGCTTTATCTAGGATAGCCATGCCTTCTTTTTGTTTTGTTCCAACTAAACGAACTACGAAAGGCATTTTAAGACCAAGCTTTTCTCGAACTTCGACAACAGCATTTGCTACATCATCACATCTGGTTATTCCACCGAAGATATTGACGAGTAAGACATCAATGGCTTCACCTTCTTCACCTACTGCTTTGACTATACTCAAAGCATTTAGTACTCTTTCAGTACTGGCCCCACCACCAACATCCAAGAAGTTTGCTGGACGACCACCAAATTCAGCGATAAGGTCAACTGTGCCCATTACTAAACCAGCACCATTTCCAATAATGCCAATATCACCATCTAATCGAACAAAAGCAACATCAAAACTAGCTGCTTTATCCTCGAGAGGATCATCTGGAATTCTTTTATCCATAAATTCTTGGTATAAAGCATTGCGATAGATTGCATTGTCATCTATGATCACTTTAGAATCAAGAGCTATAACCTGTCCATCATCCAGAATTGCTAGAGGATTGATTTCTATTAGTTGTAAATCTTTAGTATGCATTGCTTCCCACATTTTAACTAAGATATCTGTGAGTTGCTTCAATTCATCATCTTTGAATCCTAAGCTTTTTGATAATTCAGTAGCATGCTTTGAAGTGAATTCAAAATCAATAGGATAACGTTCTTTTCGTACTTTTTCAGGAGTTTCTTCTGCAATAGCTTCAATGTCAACGCCACCTTCGGTACTCATTATGAAAATAATCTCTCTGGAATAAGTATCAAACATGGTGCTAATGTATAATTCATTGGCAATTTTTGCAGCTTTTTCAATCAAAACATTTTGAACTTTCATATCTTTGATTGTTCCTGCTAGGATTTTAGGAGTGAGTTCTTTTAACTCCTTCTGATCCTTCACCACTTTTATTAATCCTGCTTTTCCTCGTCCTCCGTGAAGGATTTGCCCTTTGACAACAACAGGATAACCCAATTCTTCTGCGACAGCAATTGCTTCCTTCAAGTTATATGCAACTTGACCTGGAAGCAATGGAATGCCTGCTTCTTGGAAAACTTTTTTTCCTTCAAATTCAAGTAAAAGACCCAATTGACTAGGCTCCTTTCTAGTTTTTATTAATAATTAAATTCGAATATTTGATATATCTTTTGGGAATTTTAATGAAATAAAAGCATTTTGAAAAGAATCACAAGTAACTTGAAAACACACCTAATTGTCCTAACTACCTTTGATTTTAGGCGAAAATTTTATACTAGTGAATTTCTTCATTGACTTACGTGATTTATCATGAGTATGTGTGAAATGGATGAATATAGAACAATATCCGAGCTTCGAAAAAGAAACGTGATGAGTAGAGATGGACTCAAAATCGGACGGATAATTGATGTTGTATTTGATTCGAATCATCGTCTACATTCATTTATTATTGGCGGAAGTAGATGGGAAGAACTTCGTGAATTTCTTGGGTTTATTGAGGATATAGATCCTGTTATACCAGTTACATCTGTTATGGAAGTAACAGAAGAATCAATTACTATAAACATCCCAAAAGAAAAGCTGAAACACAAGCTAGAAGAGGATGTTATTCCGGAGGGTGCTTTTACTTATCTTGGACTCAAACGAACGAAAATTTACGATAAAAATGATCAGAAATTCGGCAAAGTAATCAATTTAGTCTTCTTACCATGCGGAGAACCAGCCTTTATCGTTGGTGGCTCAGGAATGGAGGAATTTGCAGAATCCATTAAATTTGAGGAAAATATTGACTTATTGTTACCAATGGAGTACATTGACTATATAGACCATAAAGGAATTAAGTTGAAAACTCGAGTTAGCGAATTACAATTGACAAAAGACAATAAACCAATGGATAAGGAAACACAAAGAGTATACTTGAATTCTCTCAAACGAAAAGGTGATGCAAAAACACAATTATTAATGCGACCTAAACCAGAAGAATTCCATGATTTTGCTAGATTTAGCTGAGTTTCTGAAATGATGAAGCTAGCAATGCTTCTTCATTTATTCTTTTATTCTTCATTTTCATCAGATTCATCTGTAGAATTATCTTCTTCATCTTCGGTAAATGGATCTGGTCCTTCTAAATCATCAAGCATAGAGGGAAACATTTCACGAGCTGAATCTTTATCTACAGGAATTGAGGATTCAACATCATCAACTGATTCTTCAGTGGCTTCACCCTCAAGACCGATTCTTGCCATAAAGCTATCAATGGATTTGGTATCTCTTTCCTCAACACGTTTTTCTTTTATAATTCGTTTCGTTCTCCAACCTAGTTGTCTTTTCAAAACACCTTGGTCTTGTGATAAACCAAAATAATCTGAAAACATTGGAGTAGTTCTTAATTCCAGTGTTTGTTTAACTCGGACAGCTTTTACAAACCCATTTCTAATGAGACTTTTAACGTGATGATATGCTTGTTGACCTCTAACAGCAGCAACAGTTGACTGCATGACTGGCTGTTGGTAGGCTATCATAGCGAGTGTTCTTAACTCAGCTAAAGTTAAAATTGGTTGTAAAGTTATTTCTTTAACATTTTCACCAACATCAGCTCGAACTTGAAAAACAAATTTTCTCCCTGGCAATTCAATAATTTCAAAACAGCTAAAGTGTTGTCGGTATTTTTCTTGTAGATCCCGAATGATTGAACCAATTTCACTTGTATCTAAACCAGTAACTTGTGCTAATTCTGTAATCTGTACTGGTCTTCCGGCTAAGTAAAGTGCTGCTTCTATTATCTGTTGATTCTTTATCTTAACCATCTGTTTTTCTTCATCAGAGATGGGAAATTGTTCATCCATGAACTTAATTTGTATGTTTCTTTTATTAAATGTTCTATTATCGTGAGCAATACAGTTACTGGAATAAATTAAATCTAAGCTTTCTTTTTTGACGAATTTATTAGAATCTAAGAAAAATGAAGTACGAATTTCTTAGTTACTGATATGGCAAGTATAAGACTTAGAAGCAATGTTGTGTATTAGAGATGAAATAAATTTGAATATGTGCGAACTTACAAAATTTGAAAATATCTCAGATATGAGAAAAAAAGCACTCGTCTGTGCAGATGGTAAAAAAATCGGGCATATAAGTGACATAATATTTGATAAAAAACTCAATATTAAATCATTCATTATTGCAGGTAGCTTCTGGGAAGAATTCAGGGAATCATTAGGAATCATAGATGATATTGATCCGGTAGTTCCCGTTGATCATATACTAGAAGTAACTAAGAATGAAATAAAAATAGATTTACATAAAGATCAGCTACCTCACAAATTCACTGAAGGTATCATTACACCAGAAACAATTACCTATAAGGATTTAAAACGAAAACAGGTTATGGATTATAATAATCATCCACTTGGCAAAATTTCCAATATGGTATTTCTCCCATGTGGAGAAGCAGCATTTATTCTAAGTTGTAACAAAGAAACAGATATGACTCCAAAAGGATTTGGAGCGAAATGGGATTTACTCATACCCGCAACAGATATTGAATCTGTCGATCTAAAAACGGTTAGAATTTCTGTAAAAGCAGAATCACTTGAAAAAACACTAAATGATCATTTATTAGACAAAAAAGCAGCAGACGATTATCTCAATTCTTTAAAAGATAAAAATATCGCTGCGAAGAGAGCACTAACTCGAGCAGTTCCTGGACAATTATATTTCAAATAATTGTTTAATGGTCACAGTTTGTCATTGATTGACAATTGTGACCAAACCTATTTCTTTTCTCTTAGAAAATCGTTTAGTTTATATTTTATGCATAAATTTTTAGCAAAAGAAAGTGAACTATAGGTTAGGAGAATGAAGACGACGCCCCAGTCTGAGACGACTCCACGTCTTGTAATGATGAACATGCGACGAACTGACTCCTTTAATTATTTTATATGAAATTACAGAGGTTACTTTGTTGAGTGAAGAGAATATAGAATTAGATTTTACAGAAATTAGAAATGAAATTATAGCAACTTTAGCAAAAAATAGAAATATTTCTCTAGCAACATCTCTAAATGATAGAGTTACAACCCGTAATGTTCAATACACCAATGTGGATTTAGATATCTATTTTACTTCATGGGGATTTAATAAAAAAATCAAACAAATAAAAGGGAACCCTAATGTTGGTTTACATCAAATGGGAATTCAAATTGAGGGTTTAGCAGAAATTCTTAGATGGCCATTAGATGAAAAATCAAATAAAGTTGAGGAGAAATTCGAAGCTAAATATAAATGGTTTTCAAAGCTATCTGGGAAAAGAGATGCTGTAATGGTAAAAATCACCACAAAGAAATTAGTGAACTTCAAAACTATCGATGGAGTATTTTTCTTACAGAACATTGATTTAGAGAATAAGAAAGCATACCAAATGAGACTTACAGATAAAGAAAATCCAAATTATCCATACTAGAAGTAAACTTAGCATTTATTCAAAATGCTTATGGTTATGAAAACTCTACATCATTTTTTTCTTTTTATTATTTTTGTACTATTCAAAATTACAATCATACTAAAAACAAAAGCCAAGAGATAACTATTTACTTTTGATGTTTGATCATGTCCTTCAATTATTAAATAATCAAGAGTTAAGTATGTTTCATCACCAACATCTATGAAATCAATAAAGATTTCAGGAGTATTTTCTAACATTAAAGAAGTAGTAATATACACTTCAGTAATTTCTTCACCAGAAACATTTATGCTAATTAATTCACTAGTTTCTGAATATAAGGATTGCATAACATGCCAACCATTTTGATCATGAATAGCAATTGAAATACCCATTGAAAAAGTTGGATTTGGATTTGTTATACTAAATGTGAATTTGTCTGGTGGATGATTCAATTTTTTTACATGAAAACCATAAGGATAATGTAAAACATCATTCTTTTGATAAGGATAATTCTGGATTTCATCATCAGGTACAACTGTAAACCCAACATTTGTGAAACTATAATTACTAAGTGATGGATCTTCTGAGTCTATAGTGCAAGCAGTAATCCAATCAAGAAAAACATCATTAAATTTCGCAGTTGATCCAGTTTCATTTAAAGCATAATCAACTCCTAAGGGGCCATCAAGTTGAGCCATAACAAGATTGCTTAGAAAATCAATACCATATTGCTCAACAAGATAAAGAATAAACAAATATGACTGACCGTAATCTTCAGGTAATGGTGCATGATTATTAAGATGAAATGATAAGAGTGATCTTTGATGATTTTCACTGAAGAGATTTGTATGACCTGTTATATTTCCCCAGTCGGAAGTATATCCTGCATAGAAGATAGAAAATTCAGCCGCACCCTCTAAAAGGAAATGTCCTTCATCCATTTCATTATTGAACCAAATGAGATGGTTAAACTCATGCATAATTGTCATTAATGCTCCTTCTCGTGTACCTAGTCTGTAATCAATGTATATCATTTCTCGGAGATTGCTATATGTGGAGTTCGCTAGTTCATCCTTTTGTAAATATAAACCACCTGCTCCATTTAAATTAGCAATGAAAATTGTAACTTTCGGATCACCATCTATGTCACCAAATCGACCATCAGGATGACCCATAAATTCAATGTTTTTATCATAAATTACAGCATCAAATTCATCTCTATAAAAATTGCATCTTGAGATAGCAACGCTTTCTCCAAGTAATGTTATTGTTTCATTTGCTACGTAAACATAACACTTTTCCCCAACGGATAATAGGGTAGCTAGTTTCTGTACATAGAGTCCTGCTGCAACATCTAAAGACCAGAAGACTTCTTGATTTCCAATTTCCTCATCTTCTGTAACTACGTTTGCTGTTTTAATAAAATTAGGACTTCTTTTTATGTGATTAATCTGAATCAAGTTTGTAGAGATTTTTTCACTTGTATTTGCAGATTTCATGCTGTAAGTACTTGTAGGATTCAAAACTATTAGAAAAATAACTATGAGTATGAGTGCTTTCTTGATAGAGAATCCCATTAAAATAACCAAGTAAATTATAATAAATAATATATAAACAAATTTAGACTAGTCTTATTAAGACTCAATTTCTACTTTTCTTTTTTTGAATTGCTAATAAATTCTTTAGTGTTCCAGAAACTTTCAAAACATGAAAAGCTATTTTTATTTTTTCCAAAGAAGTAATTGTTGACATCATAGCTCTTACAGCTGAAAGTGAAGATTGATTACATCTAATAATCCCTATATTTTTCTCAGAGTTAAATACAATTAAATACAAACCTATTCTTGAACTTCCAACTTCTCCATAAAATTTCGATAGCTGTTTCCAAAGATTGTCCATAACTAGCTTCTCCTCAAGATTCTTATTTCCAATTTGTAAGATTTCAAAAAGAATGTATCTTTGTCTCTCCAACTTCTTTTTTTCAATTGGTAATTCCTTAATGTTGAAAGGGATTTCAGTTTTTACTTCTATATCCTTTGAAGGAATTATTTTCTTGCTTGTCTTTTTCCTTTCTACTTTCCAAACACCAGGAGTAATGAAATCTGGCGAAAGTTTATTTCTGTTTAACTCAATTCTTTCTTTGAATTTCCGCATATTTTCCTTTATAGCTTTATTGGGAATGCCTACTAGATTAGCCATAGCAATTATTGATCTTTCCTCTCTAAATTCAAGAGGATTTTCAACATTCATAGTTAAAATGAAAGGAGCCTTTTCCCTAATGATTAGGTTCATGACTCGAGATAAAACTCTCATTTGAATTGAATGAGAGAAACTGTTTGAAGTAGTTAAGAAGCTAATATCAATTTCAAGAAACGTTTGGTTGTTTGCTGCAACATTTGCCAAATTCTGTGTGATGATTTCTTTGATGCTTTTATAAGGGATCGTTAAAATATCTACTCGATTATCTTTTACCACCCATTGAGCTGCTTTAGCTGATGAGGTATTAACACTTACTAATTCGTATTGATTTCTTACTTTTGGTAAAAGAGAACGTATTTTTTCTACTTTGCTTTCTTTGATTTCAACTCTTGTGATTTTTTGTAATGGTTCCACAAGACTTTCTTTCTCACTTTTCTTGTATTTCTCACCAAGAATTACATAACCTTCAAGCTGTAATCGCTTAGCTATTTTTTCAAATAGCTTAGAATCGGTCTTCTCTTTTATCTTGACTCTTGGCTCGAAATAATGAGTCATGTATTCATTCCTTCTTTATAATTCCATATTCAACAAGAGCATTTCTAATCTGATTTGGTTCTGATTTGTAGACGATGAATTTTAGAATAACTCTAATTGTATTATCATCATTTTCTATTCTCAATACTTCATTAAAAGCATCTTGTTTATTGACTCTAAAATAGAGTAGATTATCTTTACTTATTCGTTTATCCAAAGTTCTGTAGAGGAATTCCTTGTCAAATTCTTCCATTATTTCTGCAAGATGAGCTAGAATAGTATTTAGTAATTTATTCTTTGAAATTGTTAATTCAAATAAATGTATAGGATTTCCTGCATGACCAGTCATTTTTGTACTTTCTACTACAGCATTCTCTCTGAGTTTTTCGGGAATTAAGTGTAAAATTGCTGTTTTCACTTTTTCTAAATCCTCAGTAGAGTGTGCACTACAAGAAAAGGTTATTTCCTTTAGACGAAATGTTGTGTTTTGATTTGACAAGTAATCTAGCTCCAATTGCGTTTATTATAAATTGCAAATAAAAGGTTTGTAGAAGAAAAAAGGGAAAAGAGGATGTAAAAATCGAATTTATTTTCCATCTCTTTTGTGGGCTCTTAATGAAGGACGGATTTTTTCCGCACCAACACCCTTCTTTGTTAATCCTCGAGATTTCTTTCCTGCAGCTGTCAAACCACGAAATACTCGTCGTCTATTGGCACCTTCACAAATCCAATTTATTCGAGAATCTTTCATAATCACAGGATGATGAGGATCAATTAAGATAATTTCATACCATTTGTAACGACCATCTTCGCCAACTTGATATGAATTCAAGACTTCAAGATTTGGATACTTTCTTGCTACTCGCTCTTCAGCTATCCATCTAAAGCTCTTACCGGGTTGGATTTTTCGAATTGCTTGACCCTTTGTATGACGACCTTGACTAGGACGACTTTTCCTTAGTCGAGTTCTTCGTAATTTAATCCTAGCTAAAACATAACCTTGTTTTGCTTTAAACCCTAAAATACGAGCACGATCAATTCTTGTTGATTTCTCAACACGAACGATAGTAGCTTCCTTTCTCCAAAGGATTAATCGTTCTCTTTGTAACGCCTTAAATTCAGGGGTGTTACGATTTTTCCAAAATTTACCAACGTATTTGTACATGTGTTTTTCACCTAACCAATTCTGCTTTACGCAACATCTAGGTTTAGTGTTGTAGACTGGAATACAGTCTTTAGTAGTAAGCGAAAACTATTGCTTTTTATGTCTTTCTAAGAAGCTGCTTTTGATAACAAGCATGGTTCAACGGTCAATAAATACAAGTACTTTTCTATCAACTACGTTGTAACATGAACATTAGAATACCTAGCAATCGAATATCAAAAAATGAATGAGGGATTGTAAAAACAATCACTCAATTTTCTTCTTCTTTTGAACACATATTAAAACAACAAATGATACAATTAAAATGGTTTGTCCTAAGAACCTTGAATAACCAGATACAATAGTAGGTGTAGGTGTTTCTTCTGCTGGTTCTATGTACGAATCCCATTGAGGAATGTGTCGTATATAGCTGAAATTATCGGCAGTAAAACCTGCTTCTGCACTTATGAGATTATCATAATACTCAATAATTAATTCATCATCAAATCCAAAATTAGTTTCATTTTCAATGACTTCGTATCTAGCATAAATAGTGGTATTAGATGAACCCCAATCACTGTAACCATATGTTCGAAATTCGAAAATGCCTTCTAATTCATAACCTGATTCTTGTTTAATCAAGCATTGACCTA
This sequence comes from Candidatus Heimdallarchaeota archaeon, assembly GCA_030629105.1. Taxonomy (GTDB): domain Archaea; phylum Asgardarchaeota; class Heimdallarchaeia; order JABLTI01; family JABLTI01; genus JABLTI01. The sequence continues at coordinate 790 of DAOVPS010000091.1, read as the reverse complement.
TTGAATTATAATCACCAATATCTTTCCCGGCATGATTATCAGTGACTAAACCAACTATATCTTCTGTGAGATTATAAATGGTATTTATGGGATTTCTGTAGAATGTTTCAGGATTAGTAAAATTGCGTTGCATAAAAGCTATCACACTTGGCTCATATTCTCCCCAGTCTTCTGTTTGATTAATTGTTGAACCATATTTACTATTTTTATATTCCCAAACACCCCAAGCAGTATTATTTATCCCAATATTATAATCATTTTCAATATTGGATTCAGGGAAAATCCCACAGATTTTTGCTCTTTGATACTGCATATCAAAATAATTAGCAAATTGTGTTTGTAATGAAACACTAAGAGCATTATAGGGACATATTGACCTGAAACCTTTTCCTTGATAATATGTAAAATCTAAGGCATAATCACCAGGTGTATAACCAATAAATTCCCCTTCTACAAAATCATACGAATTGGTATTATTTATCTCATCGTTGATTGACTTTAGCAAATCCAAATGATCAATAACTAATGCACAATCCTCACCAATATCCATCGAGAGTCTAACATCAGTTATAACATCATTACCATGGAAATTATCTATTGTACCATTCAGAATAACTAAACCACCAGCTTCCATAAATGACCCATCAGCAGGTGCATACACTTCTATATGTCTGTAAGCGTATAAATAGAATTTATCTGCTCCTTCTATATGATTACTAACATAATGGCCACCCCATGGAGTTACCATCCAACCAAAAGATGAGTTGCCAATCATATTCAAATAATGAGC
>DAOVPS010000129.1:0-9390 GCA_030629105.1 Candidatus Heimdallarchaeota archaeon | reverse complement strand
TCTACAACCTGAGGTGTTGCGATTATTATTTGAGCTTGTTTCCAAATTTTGATTCTTTTTTCAGGTAAAACTGAACCTGTTAACATTACAATTTCATCTTCAATGATGTTGAAAACTTTCTGGAATGTTTTGAGGTGTTGTTCAACTAATGGTTTTGTTGGGGCTATAACTAAGATGAAAGAATCAGGATACTGCTCCATACGTTTGGCAGTTAATAGAGCTAGGATTATTGTCTTTCCTAATCCTGTTGGTAAAACTACCAAAGTATTTCCTTTTATTGTCTTTGCGAAAATTGTTTGTTGGTAAAGACGAGCTTCAATACTTTTAGGTTTGATATATTTGTGTTGAATATATTTCTCGTCAGACATTCAATTCCCGCTCTTCTTTATTACATAGAATTTTGGTTTTATAAATTAAAGTTACTATTAAGTGTGTTAACTAGGGAGATGACTAAAACTAAAATGTTATGCTTTTCAAGCAATATTTAGTTTTTTTTAAAAGTTACTACTAATCGCATACAAGATTACTAAACCTAAACTAGCTAATCTTTAAAACTGAGTTTGCATTTACTAATTTGACCAAAGCTGTGGATATGAAAAATAAAATGCCTTTAAAAGAAAACGAAACAGTAAGTAGCGATGAAATACGTGAAGGTGAAACTTATTTTTCATATTATTTAAAACAAAGATCAATGTGGATCTCTATTCTACTGTCGATGTTTCTGTTACTTGACATTATATCAATCTTTGTTACTACAATTTATTCTTTTACTGAGATTTTCTTATACCTTGGCATCCTAATGGTTGTTTTAGCAGGAGGAGCTCTTACGTTTATTTATTTTGAAAATAATTACTTATGGGCAATTTTAGGGGCCCTTATTCTAGGACTAATGCCAGTAATTGAAGTTATAATAATCTTAACAAAAGCACTCACTGGTTCAGATCTAGGTTTAGCAATTGCTTCTTTAATTTTAGGATTAATTCTTTGTATTTTACCAATAGGTTTAGTTTATTTTAGATTTAAATTTATGAGCAAAAATTCTGAAAAATAAAATGTTGGATACTAAATGAGTAAAGAAATGGAAAAAAAAGAGAAAAATATTACTTTCACAAAATATCTCAAAAAACTATTGGATCCTTTTCCAATTTTTAGCTTAATTTTTATGATTTATTCCATCAATATACTTGTGTTTTATTTTAGAACTCCAATAATTATTTCTACTGATTTGTTAGCTGATACGGTGACATATTACTTTTGGAATGGAAATTTTTCAATATTCGATATAGAATTAGGAACCTCTACTGAAGGATTTGCAGCTAATTTTCCAATACAACTGAGTTGGGTATTTATTACAGCAATAATCTTCTTCCTACTAATCACAACAATGGTAACATTTCTTTCAGTTTTTAAAGAAGAACTAACAAGATTCACAGTATCTCAAAGAATAATTTGGCCCTTATTCATAATTTCCAGTATGATTATTGGATGTGTTGTTGTCTTTCTGTCTTGGGGGGCTAGTTTGAAAACAGAGGATATGTTGATTTCATATGGGAGAGTTGTTATGCTCAATTTAGTTGTGTCAATAATTATAGTTCTATTTGTGTTAATTTTTAGTGCCTATGTTTCAGGTTATAAGAGAAATCGAGAAAAGTATCTTATTAATTCCAAATCCGTATAAATTTAAAAAATCAATCGTTTTGTACAAAATCAAACAAACTCTTTTGTCCCTTCATTTCTTCATATTCTTGACTTAGATGAGCTTGTATACCTACTAGAGGATTAAGAGGAAGAGCAAAATATGTTTCAACATTTTTCACTACTAAAATTGATCCTTTTACACCAACAATTTTTCCACTCAAATCTAAACCAGTTTTGTCAAGCTTGAGAACCAATGGTTGAACATTCAATGAAGGAATTTCACTGAAAAATTTGTCTAGAAAAGTAATGGGTTCCAAATCCTTCTTTGGGATTAAAATTTCAGATTTCATTGTTTTATATATTTCATTAATGAGTGAATTCAATTGTTTTGTTATATTATCTTTGTCAATCTTTTTTCCTATGAATTTCATTTTTTGACTAGTTCTAATGGCTAAGGGCAGGGAGAATTTGGTGCTAATTTGATGTTCTAATGCTCGTGGTGCCAAACCAACACCTTCAGCAATACGAATTCCTGCATCACTACCTTGCCTTATCCACCTTCGTAAAGTACCGGTTGAAGATCCTACCTTAATTTTCCCGGCTATATGAGTAAGATAGACATTGGCTGGAGTTTTCCAGCAAAGCTCTTTAGCTTCTTCACTGGATGGATGACAAAAATCTCCTTGACAAATTGCTTTACAAATATAAAATTCTGATAAACTGCATCTCTGACATTGAACTTTGTTTAAAGGAATTAATTCTGCAGTTTTACAGGGTATGTGCTTTCCTGAAGCACTATGAAATCCCACACAAATCTTTTCTTGATTAGGTTTAACTCTAATTGTTATGTTTTCCCCAGGTTTTAGAATTAACATGTTCTCTTGTTCGCTTCCCTGAGTATTGAACATAATATAGGGTTCTGGTTGTGGTTTTAACTTCCAACCAGCATGTAATATGTAAGCGTTCACAAGAATACATCCTAGATTCATATATTTGGCAAAGAATCTCTAAGGTCTTTAAATATTTGTTTCTAATAGAGATAAAGGTAGGATTAAACCTATATTTCAAATGATGAATTGTATTATGAAAAGTTGTGATAAGAATGAAAGATACCATAATTCTTTGCCATGGTGATTGTGATGGAATGACTTCAGGCGCTATAGCTTTAGCTGCTAATCCAGGAGCGCGTATTTGGTTGACAAGACCAATACAATTGGATGATGATTTGAAGAAAATCAAGCAAAAATACGATAAAATAATCATAACTGACATTGCGCTCAATGAGAAGGATTACAATGAAACTTTCCAGGAAATGAAGAAATTACAAGAATTAGGGAGCGAGATAATCTATATTGATCATCACCCACTTCCAGCGGGAATAAAGAAAAAAGACATTCCAGCAACTACAACGATTCATCGACAAGATGCTTGTGCAGCTGAACTTACGTACCTACATTTCGAGGATAAACTAAGTTGGGAATATAAGATATTAGCTGCTATTGGAGCTGTTGGAGATTACGAAATGGATACGTTATTCGCTCAAGAAGTAATGAATGATTATGATGCTCGGAGCATTTCTTTCCAAGCAGCAATTATTGTTCAAGCTCTTGGTGAAATTCCTGGCACTGATGAAATGAAAATGAAGAGGAGCATTATTGAGAGATTAGCACTAGGTGTTTTACCTAGTGAGCTAAATGATCTTGTTGAAAAAGCTTTAAGGGGAAGCCAAATAGAAAAATCAGTCAGAAAATTTGTTCATAAAAATGCAAAACACAAAAAACTAATTGGTTATATCCTGGATATACCAACTGGAGGAGGTTTCAAAGGAAAAGGAGCATTATTCGCTGCAACAGCTACGGATAAACCCGTTGGAGTATGTGGGAATTCATATGGGGACAAGATCTCTATGTCTCTACGAAGACGAGATGAAAATTATGACCTCAATATTACAGTAAGAAATGCAGCCAGAGAAGTCGGGGGAAGTGGCGGTGGTCATCCCTCAGCAGCGGGTGCTCGAGTAAAAAAGAGCAAATGGAACAAATTTTTAGACTTGTTAGATTTCGAATTGAAGAAGCAAGAGAAATAAATCACTGTGGTTTAGTAAATTGATCACAATTATTGAAGATATTATGGAATTAAAAAACCAACTACAAGAGTGGATGGTAAAGAAAAAATTAGTTAACCGAATACAAAACAAGAAAGTCTTACTTAAACCAAATATGGGTTATCCAAAACCATCACCATTTACTACTTCTACAAAAGTTATTAGAAATGTAGTAGAAGTATTAAGTGAACTAAATGCCCAACAAATAATGATTGGCGAAGGATCAACTAGTCATTCCAATGCTATAGAGAATTATGAAGCAACAGGATTAATTGAAGAATTAAAGGATTTCAATGTTGATTATATTAATTTAAACAAACTAGAGAGTATTGAAGTTGAATTACCCGGCAAAGTCACACATTTTCTGCCTAAGATTTTGAATCAAGTGGATATTAGAATATCATTACCTGTTATAAAATTCTATGAGGATGATGAAGGGGAATTTTTCCTATCAAATGCTATTAAGAATTTTTTTGGATTACCACCCAAAGGGAAATATCAAGTAAATTCAGAATCAGCTAAAAGAGATTCATTACATGATGATTTGCACAAATCTGTAGTCGAAATTTATCAGTCTGTAGAAAAATATGCTCCTTTTGATCTATACATCTGTGATGGAACGAAGGTTTTGTTAGGAGAAGCAACTAAAGGGCAACCGAAACAATGGGGAAAAATAATAATTTCCGACAATGCTCTGGAAGCAGATTTGAAGGTTTTGGAACTCCACAATAAACCTTTACCAAAGTATCTTCAACTACTTACACAAAAATGAAGAAATTGATGGAAGTTCCTTATCCTGCAGATATCGAAATAAGGTGTGGACCACTTGCATCATTACCAGGATCAATAAATGTAATGTATTGAATATACTTGAATACATTCACTGAAAAACTAGCAGTATGAGTATGAATATGTGATCCAGGAGAATCTAACTGATAACCAAGGTCAATCTCTCTTATTATTCCAAAGGGTGCACTAACACAAACTCTCCCTGCATTAGAGGTATACCACCAATCATCTATATATTCATGACCAAGATTCCAGATATCACTACTCCCATCAGTATAAGTAACATTAAAAGTTAAAGCAGTAGCGCCATTAGGAAACTCATCACCCCAGGAACCAGCAAGTCCTAAAAGATAAAGCTTGTTTGCTCTGAACGGAACAGCTGTTCTATTTATTTGTTGAATTGTTGGTTGAGTAGTAAGATTTCCATTAGTTGAATGGAAAATAACGATTTTTCCAGAATAATAGAATTTGACATAATCACTTTGACCCGGAACAGGCAACCAAACGTTTTGGCCCGGAAGCAATGGTCCATGATTTTCACCGCCTGTTGTCCAATAATTGTTAGAAGGCCAACCAGGAACATCAATGGAACCTTCTAGGCCGTAAACTTGTAAATCAAAAACTTCGAAATTATCAAGCACGTCATCAAAATCGACTTGTTCGTTTAATAAAGTCCAATCTGTAATATATACCGCTGCTTGACCTGATTGATGAATTTCTAGACGATAATGTGTTTCATCATACAATTCTAATTCAATTTGATCTGAACCTAAAACATAACTGTTATCAGTTCGTATTTTCACTGTTTTAGGGTCTGATGGTCGAACAATATTACTCCCCGTAATAGTGAAATTCCATGACTCATGTTTTACCCATTGATTCTTATCACCTAAGGAGCTCCTTGGGACAGTCCAAACTATCACTTGAGAAATTTCGACTTGCTTGGTGCCAAGGTTAGAAACAAAAAGAGTGATTTCATCATACCAAGAATCCTGATTTCGGTCCTTTATGTGATGTATAGAAGCGTAAAGATTTGTTCGGCTAAACATAGGTATAACTACGAAATAAACAATTGCTACAGAACTTACAGTTAAAGCGATTAACAAGATTGCCGCTATAACAGGACTTACCGCTTTTATTTTTCTAACCAACTTTCTAATTGTTTTCAACATAAGTGATAACACCAAGGAATTATAATAAGATGTTCTTTCTCTTAATTAATTAATTTTTTTTGCGCAGTATATTATTATTTACTCTCACATATATTCTTTCGGTTCTTGATAATTTCGAAAAAATAACCAATAAAAAAGGAAAAGGGAATCTAGCGAATTGCTAGATTGCTAAATTATCTGAAAGTTAGTGAAAGTAAGTGTCCACCTGATTGATCATCACCGGGATCAGCAAAAATAACTGCCTTTAGATACTTGAAATAATCCAAGAAGAATCTTGTTGTATGGGTATGAATGTGGGAATGAGGTGTATCTGCTTGAGTGCCAAGGTCTATTTCTGTAACTGCACCTGTTGCAGCGGAGATACAGATGTCACCAGGATTTGCACCATACCACCAGTCATCAACGTAAGAATGATTCAAAAGATAGTTATTAGTTGAATCATCGGTATAAACAAACGTTAAATTCACAGCCCAATCATTTGTAGCAAAATCGTCACCCCAAGATCCAGCTAATCCTAAGATGAAGAATTTACTAGCTCTAAATGGATTACTACTTATATCAAAAGTTTGCACAAGTGGTTGTTCAGTTAAGTTTCCATTTATTGAGTGAAAAACAACTATTTGTGAGCCAATATAAAATGGAACATATTGTGTTTCATCTAACACTGGTAGAAGATTAACTGCGTCTTCATTCAATTGCCAATCACCATCAGCATTTGTCAAGTAATTATTTGCAGCTCGAATTGGATCATCGATTGTTCCTTCAAAACCCGAAGCAGTTAAATTGAATTGTGAAAAGTTAGTAAGTATGTCAAAGAGATCCACTTGATCATTTAATGAAATCCAATCACTAAAATACGCAGTTTTACTTCCAGTGTATCGAATTTCTAAACGATAATAGGTATTTTCCCAAATTGTTAAACCAATTTGATTTTCTCCGCTTACTTTTGCTGAATACACTTCAGAGGGATCAGAGATAGCTTGAGCAGCGATATTAAAAGTCCAATCCAGATGAGGGATCCAGTTATCCGAGTTTCCAAGGTCACTAGTAGTAGCTGTCCAAACTGTAACATTTGTAATTTCTACTGTTTTTGTACCTGTATTCACAATATACAGTGAAATTTCATCAAATAATGAGTCCTTATTGGTGTCCTTAATATTATCAATAGAAATCTCAATTCTATGCTTTTGAAATATAGGAATTATTACAAAATAAACAAGAGCAACTGCTGCAACAGTTAGAGCTATTAAGAGAAGAGTAGCAACAACTGGACTTATTGCTTTTCTTCGATGATATAATCGTTTAATTTTCTTAATCATGTTTAGGTTCCCCATATACTTTATTTTCTAATCGAATTAAAGCTCGCGAAACTCATATACTTAATTATTAGAACAATTCATTCTTAAATTAATGGTTTTTAACAAATGTGCAGATTAGAAGTGAATTTATGTTTTTTTAACAGATAAAAACAAATTATGATTGGATATCTCACTATTTAAAATCTTAAAACCAAGTTGTAAAACTAATTCTTCAAGTTCTTCTTTCTCAAAGAGATAATAATAGCGATTTATTTTCTTTCCATTTGCAAGAGTCCACGGAACTAAGATGTCTTGTTTCCCTGATTTTACTAACTCAGATAAATCCTCTTTTTGGAATCTAGGATGTGTTTTCAACCAAGTACTGATAAGACAAGTTCCGTTTTCTGTTAAGATTCGCTTGATTTCTTGTAAAATTTTCACCCTATCATCTATTGATTCAAAATGATGAATTACTGCAATCATTATTACATGGTCAAATACTTCATTCCTAAAAGGAAGAACTCTTGCATCACTATTAATTAAACTAGTAAGTTTGTCTTTTACTGAAGATAATTCGTTTTCTTTTGCCGTTTGTAGTATTCTATATGAGATATCTAAACCAATAACTTCGAAATTTCTCTCAAGCATAACTCTGGTATGACGAGCATTTCCACAACCTAAGTCTAAAATCCGACTTGTTGCTGGTAGTTGTTTGATAAATTGAATAACTTCTTTCCAAGGATGTCGTCTTTTGGAATCAAAGCTTTCAGCAATTAGATCATAGACTTCTGGAATTGAAAAACGATTTTTAGTTTCAGAATTGTTTTCATCAGTCATTACATTGAATTTGATAATTCAAACTTAATAACTTTAGTGCAAGATGATTTTGAATAAGTAAATAAACATATGAATTTAATCAATAAACTTATTTGATTTTGATAGCAATTATTCTATGGCTATGATGTGACGTACGGTCTGGCTAGTCTTGTGCAAGACAATGAGCTAAACTGGGGTAGCTGAGCCACAACTTTTTTGTTTTTTTCTTGTATTTTTCATTCAAAATATCTAACAAAAAAAATTTTAATACTAATACTAACACAGAACAAAAAGTAGAATAAAATGAGGTTATTAATTGAGCGAAAAATTTAATGTAATACAAGTAGGATTTGGGCCAATGGGACAATTAGTGACAAAACTCCTATTGAAACGAGAAAATGTTAATTTCTTGGGAATCGTTGATATTGATCCAGTTTTTGAAGGTAAAAAACTGAATGAAATCATTGAGTTGACTGATATCCCCGATTTACCAATAGTAAAGGATCTTGAGCCTTTATTGAACGATACAGTTGATGTTGTTATTATTGCAACTTCATCATTTTTTGAAACTATAGCCCCAATGATAATTCAAGCTGTTGAAGCAGGAGCTAATGTGATTACTATGTGTGAGCAATTATCTTACCCATGGGATTTCCATCCAGAATTAGCAGCAAAAATCGACAAATTAGCGAAAGAGAAGAAGGTTACTGTTACAGGTTCTGGTATTAATCCTGGTTACCTTATGGATTTGTTGCCAATAGTTCTCACCGCTCCTTGTGAAACAGTTGAAAAAATACATGTAACTCGAATGATGAATTCAAGTCGTAGAAGAATTCCTTTCCAGAAGAAAATTGGTACTAATCTGACAATTGGTGAATTCAACAAGAAAATTAGTGATAAAGAAATCACCGGACATGTAGGACTTGAAGAATCAATTCAAATGATTGTTTCAGCTCTTGGGTTAAATGTAGACAAAATTGTTGAATTTCCACCGAAAGCTATGATTACTGAGAAAGAATTTGATAGCCCCTTTGGAAGAGTCCCGGAGGGTTATGTTAGAGGACTTCATAGCAGAGGAGTAGCTATGAAAGACAACCATGAAGTTGTTATTTTAGATTTCTTTGCATATTCTGGCGACCACGATGAATATGATAGTATTGTAATCGAAGGAGTTCCCGGAATTAACCAGAAAATCATTGGTGGAGTTCATGGCGATGTTGGTACTGCTTCAATGATTGTGAATCTTATTCCAAAAGTTGTTGATGCAAATCCAGGGGTACTAACCATGAAAGATTTGCCAGCACCGAGTTTCACTGGTTATATAATGAAGAAATAATTGGCTTAGATATTAGACAGTAAATACCTACCTCAATTTTTTGAGGTTTCTCTTCTTTTTTTCTTATTAAAATTGTAAGAGAGGTAAAACTCTAATCGCTAATTTTATGATAGCAGGATGTCTTAAAAGAGCACGTAAAACATCTGCTTGGCTGTCTATGTCTCCTTTTTCATTAATTAAATCTGCAATGTTGTTCTCAATAATTGTCTTAAAGGCTTTTTCCAACGCCTTGTCAGT
>DAOVPS010000156.1:0-7960 GCA_030629105.1 Candidatus Heimdallarchaeota archaeon | reverse complement strand
TTCTTTTTCTTTTCATTTTTATATTTAACAATGTTATAAGCAACATTTTTAACTCATCGCAACTTGTGGAAACACAGCCACTCGAAGAATCTTAGGCGGTTTTAAAATTATGGCAAAATTTAACGCTGAAGTAATTATAGAGGGGAAGAAGAACGCGCGTGATCCTGAGGGAGAAACAATTATGCGTGACCTAATGATTAAACATGGTTATGACATGGTTTCTTCTGTTCGTAGCGGGAAAATTTTGAAAGTCACTTTAGAAGCCAAAAATGAGAAAGAAGCAGAAGACATCTGCTGGAATATGGTAAATGAGCTTCGGATATACAATCCGGTTGCTCATATTTGTACAATCAAGATAGTAAAATAAACTTGCTTTGTAAATAAGGTGAACACAAAATGCCAATGCGAGTAATAGTAGTTCAATTTTCTGGATCAACTTGTGATCGTGATCTAGTATACGCTATGAAAGATGTCATGGGATGGGAAGTGGATCTTATTTGGTACAAAAATGCCCAAAAGCATCTTGAAAGTTATGATGCGATTTTCTTACCAGGAGGATTCACTTATGGTGATCATCTCAGAGCAGGAATAATAGCGGCGTATACTCCTGTAATGGATAAAGTGAAAGAATTAGCAAAGGAAGGATTCCCCGTTTTCGGAATCTGTAATGGTTTCCAAATCCTTGTCGAATCAGAATTGCTCCCAGGAGCCCTAATTGGTAATGATACCTTACGATTCAGCTGTAAGTGGACAAATTTACGTGTTGAAACGACAAGAAGTGCTGCAACAAATGTAGCTAAGAAAGGAGATATCTGGAAAGTGCCAATTGCTCATGGAGAAGGCAGATACTTTCTCGATGAAAAAGGTCTCAAAGAACTAAATGAAAATGACCAAGTGGTTTGGCGTTATGTTTCTGATGATGGGAAAATAACAGCTAAAGGAAATCCCAATGGATCAATTGAAAGCATTGCAGGAATTTGTAATTTAGAAGGCAATGTTGTAGGTTTGATGCCTCATCCAGAGAGAGCTTCTGAAAGCATCTTAAGCCCATGGGGATCAGACCATGGAAAATTATACTTCCAATCACTTGAAAATTACTTTAGGAGAGGTTAAAATGACACAAGAAACTGTTGTACGAGATGAAATCAATCTTACTAAAGAAGAGAAAGAAGTTGTTTACAAAACGTTAAACAGAGAACCAACCATCCCAGAAGCAGCAATGTTGGAAGTTATGAATTCTGAGCATTGTAGCTACAAAAGTTCCAGACCTGTCTTACCAAAATTACCCACAGAAGGTCCCAGAGTTATCTGTGGACCAGGCGAAGATGCTGGTGTGGTAGATATCGGTGATGGGTTAGCGCTAGTTTTCAAATTAGAATCACACAATCATCCTTCCGCGCTCGATCCCTTCAATGGTGCTGCAACCGGTATTGGTGGAATAATTAGAGATATTCTGTGCATGGGTGCGCGTCCAATTGGGTTGTTGGATAGTTTTCGTCTTGGTAATTTATCAGATCCTCACACTAAATGGTTATTGAAGTGGGTTACCAAAGGTGTTGGAGATTATGGTAATTGTGTAGGAATTTCCAATGCTGGAGGAGATATAGAATTTGACCCTTCATTTCAAATTAATTGCTTAATTAATGTTGGTTGCTTTGGAGTAATGCGAAAAGATGAACTAGCATTGAGTATAGCAACAACCCCTGGGGATAAACTCATTCTTCTAGGTGGTTCCACAGGTAGAGATGGTATTGGTGGTGCTTCCTTTGCCTCGAAGAATATCACTGAAGACTCTGAAAGTGATAGAGGAGCAGTGCAAATTGGCGATCCTTATATGAAGAAATTGATTATAGAAGCAACTCTTGAGGCAATAAAAGCAGGTGTCGTTGAAGGTCTAAAAGATTTAGGAGCAGCAGGAGTTACATGCTCAATTTCTGAAACTGCAGATGCTGGTGGAACAGGAACAGAGATTCAACTTGAGAAAATTAGAATTCGAGAAGATGACATGGAACCTTGGGAAATACTTGTCAGTGAATCACAAGAACGAATGTTTTTCGTAGTGAAACCAGATAATGTCAAAAAAATCAGTAAAATCTTTGACAAGTATGAATTACATCATGAAATACTAGGTGAAGTAACTGATACAGGCAAATGTGTTGTAAAATATCGTGATCAAACTATAGTTGATCTACCAGCTCATCTATTAACAAAACCCCCTGCTGCGAACAGAAAAGCTACTTATCCTAAATACCTCAATAAATTGGACCGTAAATGGTTACCAAAAGAGCCCAAAGAAAATGAACTTGATGATATTTGTAGGAAAATTATGGCTAGTGATAATATCATTAGTAGAGAATGGGTTTACAGACAATACGATACAGAAGTGGGATTGCATTCTGTTGTTAAATCTGGACAAGCTGACGCTGGAGTATTCCGATTATCAGAATTTGATACCAAGAAAGGCATAGCAGTTACATTCGATGGTAACTCACAACAATGTTACATAGATCCATACAATGGAGGAGCTGGTATTATGATGGAAGCATGCAGCAATGTTGCAGCAGTCGGTGCTGAACCAATTGCTATGACAGATTGCCTTAATTTTGGAAATCCTGAACATCCACAAGTTTTCTGGACTTTCGAAAAAGTGGTAGAAGGTCTTGCTGATGCTGCAAAAGCTCTCAGTGTTCCTTGTGTAGGAGGTAATGTAAGCTTCTACAACCACGATGAAGTACGTGATGTAGCAGTTAAACCATCACCAGTAATTTTCGTTGCTGGTCTTTTAGATGATGTAGATAAAGCTGTGAATAACAGCTTCAAATCCCCAGAGGAATTCATAATCTTAATTGGTGACACTAATACTGAAATTGGTGGATCAGAGTATACGAAAGTCATCCACGCATCTAATAATGGGCAAGTCCCCAAAGTAGATTTTGCTAATGCAAAAAATGTGTTAAAGAAAATTGTGAAAACAGTAAATGAGGGATTAGTTACTTCTTCTCATGATATTTCAAAAGGTGGATTATTCGTCGCTTTAACTGAAATGGCAATGGCAGGAGATTTGGGTTTCAGAGTTGGACTCAAAAGAGTACCCGCAGACACACAGAGAAATGATATCAAACTTTTCTCAGAAACCTACGGACGATTCTTGATGACCGCGAAACAAGAAAACATGGACAAATTAATAGCGATTTTTGCAGAAGATGAAATCCCGGCTTCATTTATTGGTCAAGTAACAAAAGAAAAGAAACTTATTATAGAAAATGATGGAAATCAAGTGATAGTGGATTTATCCCTCGAAGAAATAAAGCAAGTTTGGAATACAAGAATGGAGGAAGAAATGGAGGGTAAAAAATAACCCTTAATTTTTTTCGCAATTTACTTTTGGATGTTAATCTAAAACCTTTAAAATAAGAGCTATCATAAATCGCAAGAGGACCGATATTTGTCAGTAAAAGATCATTGTGGCATTATAGGTATTCGAACTACTAAACGAATTCATGATATAGGTTTCTTATTATACCAAGGCATGTTAGCTTTGCAACATCGAGGACAATCAAGCGCTGGAATAACTGTTGTAAACAAGAAGAACATGAAAACAATTTCTGATATTGGTTTTGTAAAAGATATTTTCGATAAACATACTTTAGCATCCTTAAAAGGGAAATTTGGAATTGGACATGTTCGATACCCAACTGCTGGTACTGATTTATCTATTGGCATTCAACCTTTCATTCTTCAAACTAGACAATTAAAAATAGCAATTGCATTCAATGGTACTATAGCAAATTTTGAGGATGTCAGAGATTTTCTCATGGAACAAGGATACAGATTCAGCCATGACACAGATACCGAAGTAATTGGCAAATTATTGGACTACACACTCGAAGAGGAAAATGGTGACATTACTAAAGCTTGTAAAAAAATCATTAGTTATTTAGATGGAGCATATTCTATTCTAATCGCTACAAATAAAGGAGAAATTATTGCCTTTAGGGATCCTCTTGGTTTTAAACCACTTTGTTATGGAAAAACAAAGGAAGGAGATTTTGTCATCGCATCTGAGACTATCGGATTGAGCATTGTTAATGCAAAATTCGAGAATGATGTAAAACCAGGTGAAATGTTAATCATTACTGAAAAGGGAATCAAGAAGAAGCGTTTGATCAAGGAAGAAAAAGCAGCTCATTGTATGTTTGAATGGGTATATTTTGCTAGACCAGATGCAGTATTGGATGGAATTTCTACATATGAAGCAAGAGAAAGAGTTGGAGTAGGACTAGGTAAATTATTCAAAGAAGGAGGATATGAAGCGGATATTGTTGTCCCAATCCCAGATTCCGGTAGAATTGCAGCTATTGGTTTTTCAAAAGAAACTGGCATTGAATATTCTGAAGCATTAATTAGAAATAGATATGTTGGCAGAACATTTATCATGCCACGTCAAACTGCACGAGAGGAAGCAGTAAAACTCAAACTAAATGTAATGTCAAATCTAGTTAAAGGAAAGAAAGTGGTTCTAGTAGATGATTCAATAGTAAGAGGAACAACCTCCAAAGGGATCATAAAGATGATTCGGAATGCAGGTGCTACTCATGTGTATTTTGCAGTGAGTTGTCCGAAACTCATAAATCCTTGTTTTATGGGAACTGACTTCCCAACTGAAAGGGAATTAATAGCCTGTGGACGAACAGATGAAGAAATCGGAGAAATCCTTGGTCTTGATGCTATTATTTACAACACAGTTCCATTACTTGTTGATGCAATTGGATTTGATAAGTGGCCTGAGAATAATAATTTGTGTTTAGCCTGTCTAACAGGCGAATACCCACTGAAATCAACACCCTCACAATTACTCTGTGAAAGAGAATCATAACCGATTTTTCACAGAAATCAGCAATCAATTTATTCAGCAAAATTCTTATTTCAAAAAATATTCATTTGAATCATATAATGGTGTAAGAAATGGCAAAAGATAGAGTATTGTTAGTGGGTCAAGGTGCAAGAGAACATGCTATAGCAAAAGCTTTGAAGAAAAGTGAAGTTGATTTATTTTCTTTTATGAAAGCAAAAAATCCAGGAATCGCTAAATTATCAACTAAGGTAAAAATAGCCAAGTTAGATGATTTCGATGCGCTTGGAGAATTCATTAAAGATATTCTACCAGATTTTGCAGTTATTGGACCTGAAAATCCTCTGGCTGATGGTATCGTGGATTTCTTGTTGGAAAAAGGAGTGAAATCAATCGGACCCACTAAATCTGCAGCGCGAATGGAATCCTCGAAAAGCTTTACTCGAGATTTGTTAACAAAATACAATATACCAGGGCAACCCGAATACAGAATCTTTGCTCCTGATACTGTATTGATAGAAATCTCAGAATACATAGCAAAAGTAGGAAATGTTGCTGTTAAGAGAGATGGTTTAGCAGGAGGAAAAGGAGTAAAATTGATGGGTGAACACTTACAAAATGTAGAAGAAGTATTGGATTTTTGCCAAGAGGTTTTTGCTGAAGGGGAAGCAATAGTTCTTGAAGAATTATTAGTTGGGGAAGAATTTTCTCTACAATGTTTTGTTTCAGGCGAAGATATTTCTCCATCACCAATAGCCCAGGATCACAAAAGAGCCTATGATGGGGATACAGGACCAAATACCGGAGGTATGGGTTCCTATAGTGCAGAAGATCATTTACTACCCTTTATATCAGCAGAAATTGTAGAAGAAGCTAAAGAGATTATTCGGCAAACTGCAAAAGCCATAAAACAAGAAACTGGAAGCGATTACATAGGAATTTTGTATGGTGGATTTATGCTCACAGCAAATGGATTAAGAATTCTCGAATACAATGCTCGTTTTGGTGACCCAGAAGCTATGAACATTTTACCTTTACTAAAAACACCATTACTTGATATATTCAAAGCAATGATTGAGAAAGAGCTCTCAAAAATCAAAGTGGAATTTGCAAAAAAAGCAACTGTTTGCAAATATCTTGTTCCCGAAGGATACCCTGTCTCGCCTAGAAAAGAAGAACCAATAGAAGTTGATGTTGAGAAAATAATAAATGAAGGGGCAGATCTATTCTATTCATCAGTAAGTGAAGTGGAACCAGGAAAAATAATAACTACAACATCTCGAGCAATAGCTATTGTAGGAATAGCCGATGAATTAGCTAAAGCAGAAGAAATCGCTGAAAAAGCAACATCCTACGTGAAAGGACCATTATTCCACAGGAAAGATGTTGGAACAAAAGAATTAGTACAAAAAAGAATTGATCATTTGAAAGAGTTGAATGTATTGTGATTACCTTTTTCGATCTTGAAGGACCACTTTGTCCAATTGATCATGCAGCAGATGTCATATCTTTAATTGGTAAGAAACTTGGGAAAGAACAGGATTTCTACAAATTATTTCAAATGATCAGTTTATATGACGATGAACTTTTCCTGGTGGACAAGAAAAAGGATTATTGGCCCGGTGATACGCTCAAACTCATAGCCCCTATTGTTGTTTCTTTTGCAGACGAAGAATTGTTGTTTAAGATATCTCGAGAAGCTGAACCAACCCCTGGAGCTATAGAACTTTTCCAATATCTGCAACAAAAAGAAATACCAACTTACATAATCTCTACTAGTTATACTCATCATGCGCACACCATTACTAAAAAACTGAATCACCCCATAGAAAACGTTAGATGCACCACTCTGAATTTCTCTTTAAAACCAGATAATACCGATGCTCTTACACCTTTATTAGAAGATATTTTCCCAAGATATCTAGTAGATGGTATGACGGGAGTAAAGAAAGACCTAGACAAGTTCTTTTTCACAGATATCCCCAAATCAGATTTCGGAGCCGTTTTTGACTCAACTATCGTTTGTGGTGGTGGTCGTAAGAGGGAATCAGTAATAGAGATTTTGGAAGAACACGAGTTAGAAGCATCTGATTCCATTGCTATAGGTGATAGTATTACTGATATTCAAATGCTGGAATATGTTAGAGATAACGGCGGAACAGGTGTATCATTTAATGGAAACGAATTTTCACTGCGTCCATCAATGATTGCTTATTCGGGCAAGTCAATTTATCCGCTAACAGAATTAATCAAAGCGTTTCCGAAGACAAAAGAATTCGTTTCTAATTTTTCAAAAGAAGAAATGAGTAAAAACGAAGAATTTTTTGATGTGTCACTTGACGTAAATGAAGCGGAATTTCAAAGAATTTTACTTTTACAAAAGAAATATCGCAAATATCTAAGAGTGAAAGCAGCAGATTTGACTTAGAGAAACTTATGTTTGAGCAATATAAATGCTTAAATGCAATTTCAATTGTGCTTTAGATATTATAATTAAACGAATTTTGTGTGGTTAGTTAAATTGTCGATAATAGATAAGGATGATGAGGTCTTACTTGTAACTCAAGCAGATCCTACACCTGGTAGACAATTATTAACCAAAAGTGAAAGAAAGAAAAACATCTTCTTCTTTACAATTACTTCTTTTTTTGCTAGTTCTGCAACTAGTATACATTTTATCTTTTACAGTTTATACTTTTTAGAAATCAATGATTCCGAAAAGCTATTTGGGATTATTGGTACTATATCATCATTTGTAGCTATTGTTGGGTTAATATTAGCTGATTATTTGAATGGTATCTTAGGTTACAAGAGAGTTTTTATTATTGCTCAAGTCTTGATTGCTGTTTCGTTTGGATTCTTTATTTTTAGTCCAGCGAAAATATACATAGTTATTATTGCAGTTTTAATGTTAAGTTTGGCATTCTCACTTAACGAATCCCCTTATAGTATTATTTTGACGGAGTCAGCTGGGGAAGAAAGAAAAGGATTAATAGCTACCATAACAGCGTTTTTTGGTCGATTTGGTGAAGTAACAATATCAACTATTGTTTTCATTTTAACTTTCATAATTGGTTATGAATTTACAAATAAAGATCGAGCATATTT